>CAZXIQ010000279.1:0-2529 GCA_964640785.1 uncultured Bacteroidaceae bacterium
TCGCTCCGCTCCTCGTCCCTCTAAACTCAGAGGGACAGTTTTTGTTTGCTTTGCACCACAGTAGCAAAAACTCCCCCTCTTGGCTAAGCGGGGGTGGCCTTTAGGCCGGGGGCGTTCGAGAATCCATTGCTTTTTTCATACTCCCTCCGTCGCTAATATGAAAAGTTATTCTCGTGTCTACTTTTTCAAACAGCAACAAACTCCACTATAAGATTCGGTGGAAAACGGCATTTTGTGGTAAATAAATTTGGTGGAAAACGGCATTTTGCGCTAAATAGATTTGGTGGGAAATAAAAAAACTTATTGACAATGTTCTTATAAAAAAGAGGGCAACCCAATTTTACTTTTGGGTCACCCTCTTTTATGTGTGTTTAACGTTTGTTCTATATTAAGACTGTGTGTTTATTATGATGATTGATATAAAAGTTGCCCCAATCGCCATAATAACAGAAATATTTAAATTATACCGAACTGACGTGTGTTCTAATTTCATTCGTCGGTTGATATCATTTTTTCCAACGATAAAATGAATGGGTCGTCAAAAGTGCCATATTTTTCATCATTCTCAAAATTAATGTGCGAAGTGTCTTTGTACATCATTTTTTCATTAGACGAATAATATTTGAAATACAGCATCTCATTATTATTATCTGTGCCATATATAAGCATCATCCATACAGATGTTTGTGAATTTACTTTTATTCGTTCCGCTGTTCCACGACATTCATCCCCACAGAATATGGCCAATTCATCATTGTCATTTTCATAGGGTTGCAGTGCGCTTGGCAACATTACTATGGCCGACATACTATGCTCGTATGTGTTACTGTTGGCGACACTCCATTTAGGCGTGTCGTATGTGGGATAATTGGGCTGTTCTACACTCTTTTTATCGTCGCTGCTGCAAGAAACTTGCAGCAGTAAGGTCATTATCAACGACGCAAATATTATGATATTTTTCATGGTCTGATTATTTTTTAATGATACGTACAATGTTCGATTCGTTATTGATAAGTATTTTTACAAGATACACTCCCGTGGGTACGTCGGAAAGCATGAATCTCTCTGTGTAATTTCCGTTCGTCACGGCATTTTCTTTGGATTCTCTTATAATAACACCATCTGTGCTGTAAATGAAAATTTCCACTTTAGTCATCGACTCGTCGTTTACAGCTATCAGCAATTCATTCTCAACGATGTGAGGAGTTACAGAGATTTTATCCTGTTCGCTCATCGATGCAAATGTTATCTTTGTAGGTTCGTCCATTGTTCCAATGATGGAGTCGCTTGCAAAAGTTATTTTATTTTCTGCTCTTGCAATAATCTTGTTTCCTCGTTTAAGTAAAAGTTTTACATCTGCTGCATAATCGCCCTGTATGGTAAGGAAAACTTTTTCACCACTCATCAAGGCGCACGCACCGCGATACTCTCCTTGAACAACAGCCACAATAGAGTCGCCTTCGTTTATCGCATGCTCTTCAATAACGCCAATAACATTCATGTTGTCGGCATAATTCTTGTTCGAACGGCTTCTCGTCGCGGGCTTTTTGTTTTTCATTGACGTAGCAGGGTAGTAGAATTTAGTTGTCGAAGCTTTTGCTGCGCGTTTCAACATATACCCTTGTCCGACAAAGAGAGTTTTCAGGCTGCCTTCCCATTTATTCTTATCCGTATATACTGCAAACTCATCCTGTGATTTTATAACGTCTCCCACCTTTGCCTCATAGCCCGACAGAGCCTCCTCTACGCTAAGGTCGGTTAAAGGTAAATAACTTATATAGTTCCAGTTGGGTCTTACTGCAATGCTTGTGTTTTCGGGGTTTACAGCATCGCCGCTCAGAGCAACATTCTGTTCCCGGGAAGAATACAATTTATACATTTCTTTGTTGTTCAAGCCCCCATGTTGGCTCAGTGTACCCATCCACTGCATGTTGTTTTTCGAATAAGAATCGAAATAATAAGCATTCTTTATTTCATCGGCACTTGTCCATTTTCCGCTTTTCAGTGCCGCGTCCACGTTGCTCAATGCAGCATTTTCCATATTGAACGATACCCAGTTCCACCCCTTGTCGAGTTGTATTCCACTTTCGCTCTTAAGAATCATATAGACAAATGTAGCAATGTCGCTTGTTCCTTCTTCGCCCTCGCACATGGCTTTTATTGTAGTTTCCTCGTTAATGACGATAGGTCTCAAATACAATTTTCGTGTACCATTCACGTCACAAGGACACGTGCCATCGGTTGTGTACCATATTTTCAGCCCATTCTCTTTGGTAGTCAATGTAACTTGTGAGCCTTTGTAAACGTGGCTGCCCGACGCAACAGACGCCTGTGGCATTTCCAATATTTCTTCACCATCCTCGCTTGAAATATTTACAGTCGTTTGTGTAGTGGCTCTTACACCTTCAATGCTGAAGTTCACATACGTAACACCCGGCAATTCTCCTTTTATATTAACGATAGCTTTGCCCTGCTCATCGGCTATGTCTTTTTCTTCAATGAGTGTTGCTTATTCTTACTATTCTACTG
>CAZXIQ010000280.1:0-2505 GCA_964640785.1 uncultured Bacteroidaceae bacterium
TGAATGAAAAGCCGCATGATGGAGGTGGGTGTGCGCAAGGCTTATGGAGCAACCAACAGAGAGATTATCGCGCAGGTACTGTGGGAGAATATGTTGCTGACGCTGATGGGCGCAGCGTTAGGATTCATTCTATCGTACTTTTTCGTCTATAAAAACTGTGAATGGGTGGTTACACTCTTCGACAATCGTATAATGAGCAAAAATATTCATTTAACGGCTGACGTTGTTTTTAATCCCACGATTATAGGCATTGTACTGCTCATCTGTTTCGTACTTAATATTGCGTCGGCGCTATTGCCTACATTGTTTGCGCTGAAAAAGGATATTATTCAATCATTGTATCATAGAAGATAGGAAAAAAACAGCTCTCCCTCTTCTGTAAGAGGGAGTACCCGAAGGGGAGGGAGTTAGTAATAACAAGCAAACAACCAAACGCCCCCGGCCTAAAGACCTCCCCCTCTTGGCCAAGAGGGGGAGTTTAAGAAGAAGAAAAATTAAATAATAAGTACCATGATAAGAAAAATAATCAATCAAATATGGAACGAGCGCAAAGAAAATGCGTGGATATTCCTTGAACTGCTCGCTGTGAGCATATTCATGTGGCTCGCCATCGACCCACTGTTCAACCTCGTCAGCCGCGACAACATAGAAAAAGGCTACGACAGCGAAAATATTTACAACATCTATTTCACGTACCACAACCAGAGAAGCCCCAAATACAAGGCCGAACTCGAGAACGCAACCACCATAAGAGATGGTTACGAACAGATATTACACCAGATAGAGTCGCTCACCGAAGTTGAAAGTTACGCAATTTCAGAAGATGGATTCCCCGGCGGAAGCATTTACAATTCATATGATTTTATTGCAGACAGCACCATGCGTGCCGACAACAAGGAGATTAAAAAGAATATAAATTTCTATACGTGCATAGAGACAGCGGAAAGCGATTTTTTCGAGACATTCAGCTTTAAAGATGCGCGCACGGGAGAGATTCTAAAAAAGAGTAACAACGAAGGAGTATATATTTCAAAGAGCGTCGCAAAAGAGTTATTCGACACAGAGAGTGCCGTTGGCAAAAGTATCAGGATGGACGACAGCAGCATGAGTTTCAATGTGTTGGGAGTTTACGAGGATATACAGAGTTTTATTTATGGCGAGCCGGGAGGGTTTATGGTGATAGTTAGAAAATACGACGACCCCTACAATATTCGCCACGTGGTTAATAATATCATCAACATAAAGCTGAAGGATGGAGTAGATAAATATAAATTTGAAAAGAAATTGGAGGATGAGATTAAACCTCGCCTGACAGCGGGAAACCTTTACTGCGATAGAATATTGTCGCACGAGAGGTTAAAAAATGAATTTGAGAATGATTACGGAATAAAGAATAAATACCGTCAGAATTTCATAATCTCTCTGTTTGCAATATTGTGTACCCTTCTGGGAATTATCGGCACATTCTGGATGCGCGTCGTTTCTCGCCGTCAAGAGATAGGAATAATGCAGAGCATGGGAGCAACGCGCACATCCATCGTAAAGCAATTTATGCTGGAGACCACGCTGCTTGCGAGTATCGCCTTTGCGATAGCAATACCCATTGTGCTGCACAAAATATACGCAATGGGATTCGCCGAGCCGTTAGAGGGATTAATGCTTTTCAAGCCCATAAGTGAAACATTAGCTTGGCGCAACAAGCCTGTGCCCCATTTTATGATTGTAACTACAATAAGTTATTTTATTGTGGTAGTGGCAAGCATCGCAGGCGCGGCGATTCCCGTTGCATCTACGGTTAAAAAAGAGCCTGTGGAGGCACTGCGCGAGGAGTAAAAGGCACCCCCCTGAGGGGTGACATTACATAGCATGGGCCGCAAAGCCTATGAAAAATTGCATAGCATATGAATAAAAAAATGCAAAATAAAAACAGATAAAGATATTTGCAAAACTATAAACTTAAAGTAAATTTGCGACCATGATACTGATAATAGACGACGATAGCGCAATACGCAGCAGTCTGAGTTTCATGCTGAAGCGGGCAAAATACGAGGCCGAGGCCGTTGCATCGCCCCAAGAGGCTATGGAACTTGTGCGCACCACCGAGCCCGACCTTATACTCATGGATATGAACTTCACGCTTACCACAAGCGGCGAGGAGGGAATATATCTGCTTAAACAGGTAAAAATATTCCGTCCCGAAGTACCGGTGATACTGATGACTGCGTGGGGCAGCATAGACCTTGCTGTAAAAGGCATGCAGGCGGGAGCGTTCGACTTTGTGACAAAGCCTTGGAACAATGCTGCATTGATGCAACGCATTGAGACAGCCCTTGAACTTACAGGAAAGAAAAGAAAGGCGCAAGTGGAGGAAGAAAAAGCCCAAGAGAGTTTCGACCGCAGTTTTATTATTGGAAACAGCAAAGAGATTAACACCATATTGAGTACTGTGGAACGCATTGCTCCCACAAATGCATCGGTACTCATCACCGGCGAGAGCGGCACAGG
>CAZXIQ010000281.1:0-2459 GCA_964640785.1 uncultured Bacteroidaceae bacterium
AAATGGCACATCCTAAAAGAAGACAGTCAAAGACAAGAACTGCCAAGAGAAGAACAAATGACAAGGCAGTAGCTCCTACACTTGCTATATGCCCCAACTGCGGCGAGTGGCATGTTTATCACACCGTTTGCGGTGCGTGTGGTTATTACAGAGGTAAACTCGCTATCGAGAAACAGGCTGCAGTCTAACCATAATGGCCGGATGTAGCGATTTTTGAAACTCCGGCTTTGTAGGAAATTTAAAACGCACCATCCACTATGGTTGAGTGCGTTTTTTTGTTTTTTTACGCGCCCGCATGCACTCTCTTACTCCCTTTACGGCAAAGAAATGTTGTGAACAGGGGCGGTGCTTGGCGCGAAACAGATGTAATATATGCATAAAGCTGGATTTGTAAATATAGTCGGTAATCCCAATGTGGGCAAGTCTACATTGATGAATTTATTGGTGGGCGAGCGCATCTCTATAGCCACTTTCAAGGCACAGACGACGCGCCACCGCATAATGGGCATACTTAATACCGACGAGGCACAGATTGTGTTCTCGGACACCCCCGGAGTGTTGAAACCCAACTATAAATTGCAAGAGGCAATGTTGCGTTTTTCGCGTTCGGCTCTGCGCGACGCCGATGTACTTTTGTACGTGACGGACATGATAGAGACTCCCGAGAAAAACATGGAATTTATTGCCGAGGTAAACAAACTCGATGTACCTGTGCTGGTGCTGATAAACAAAATAGACCTCAGTAATCAGGTTGAACTTACGAAAAGGGTAGAGCAACTGCACGAACTGTTGCCCAACGCCGAAATATTGCCAATATCGGCATTGGCAAAGTTTAACGTCGATGTTGTGCTTAAAAGAATAATGCAACTGTTGCCCGACAGTCCGCCCTACTTCGACAAAGACCAGCTTACGGACAAGCCTGCCCGTTTCTTTGTTACAGAGATAATAAGAGAGAAAATACTTCTCTACTACGACAAAGAAATTCCTTACGTTGTTGAGTCGGCTGTTGAACTTTTCAAAGAGACCGATACAAGCATATACATAAGTGCAAATATCTTTGTCGAGCGTGAATCGCAGAAGGGCATAATCATCGGTCACGAGGGCTCGGCGCTCAAAAAAGTTGCAACCGAGGCACGTAAGGAGTTAGAGAGATTTTTCGGTAAAAAAATATTCATAGAATTACTTGTGAAAGTAAACAAGGACTGGCGCAATTCCGACAAAAAATTGCGCATGTTCGGCTATAACCAAAAGGATTGACAATATGGGAAATTTGGTAGCAATAGTAGGTCGTCCCAATGTGGGAAAATCGACCCTGTTCAACCGCCTGACAGAGACTAAACAGGCGATAATATCCGACGAGGCCGGCACCACACGCGACCGTCAATATGGCAAATGTTTGTGGGGCGGCAAGGAATTTTCGGTGGTAGACACCGGTGGTTGGGTTGTAAACTCGGACGATGTGTTCGAGGGCGAAATAAGAAAGCAGGTGACAATGGCTATGGAAGAGGCCGACGTCATACTTTTTGTCGTGGACGTGCAGAATGGACTGACAGACCTCGACTCGGAAATGGCGTCTATGTTGCGCCGTTCCAAAAAACCGGTAGTGGTCGTTGCCAACAAAGTGGATAACTACGATATTCAATACTATGCGGCGGAATTCTATGCAATGGGTCTCGATGAGATGTATTGTATATCGGCGGCTAATGGCAGCGGTACGGGCGACCTGCTCGATGCGGTGGTGGAGAAGTTCCAAAAAGATGCCGAAGAGACGGTTGAGGCCGATATTCCCAAATTTGCAGTCGTGGGTCGTCCCAATGTTGGAAAAAGTTCCATCGTGAATGTCTTTTTGGGCGAGGACAGAAATATTGTCACAGACATTGCCGGCACCACACGCGACTCTATTCTTACACGTTACAATAAATACGGATTCGACTTTTATCTTGTCGATACGGCGGGAATAAGAAAGAAGAGCAAGGTGAACGAAGATATTGAGTATTACTCGGTGCTACGCTCTATACGCGCAATAGAGAATTCGGATATTTGTATACTGATGCTCGATGCTACACGTGGCATAGAGAGTCAGGACTTGAACATATTCTCAATAATTCAGCGCAACCAGAAGGGTGTTGTTGTGGTTGTTAATAAGTGGGACTTGGTAGAAGATAAGTCGGACAAAGTGATGAAATTCTTCGAGAATGCCATACGCGAGCGTGTTGCGCCTTTTACCGATTTTCCCATCATCTTTACCTCGACAATCACCAAACAACGTGTGTTCAAGGTTCTTGAACTTGCACAGGAGGTTTATAAGAATTCAAAGAACAAGGTCTCTACCGCCAAGTTCAACGAAGAGATGTTGCCGCTGATAGAGGCTTATCCTCCTCCCTCGATAAAAGGAAAATATACCCTTTTAACTTTTCGGGTTCATGGGTCATGTAGTAGTGGGCCTTGTGGTAAGTGGT
>CAZXIQ010000282.1:0-2447 GCA_964640785.1 uncultured Bacteroidaceae bacterium
TCGCCAGATAATTTTTGTTCGCCGAGATTATAGTGCCGGTCGAACGACGCACTGCATGCTTACATACCTTTTCTGCCCGCTGTCAAAACCAAACAGCCCCGAAAAAGTGTAGTCCTCTTTATGGGAGGACTACAAAGTTGATGATTTTTGTTCAGAAATGCAAGCGTTTTTTGTTTTTTTTGCACTCGAACCTCTTTATCTTGCGTAATTTACTGCTCGTGTCTCGCGTATGACGGTTATTTTTACCTGTCCGGGGTATGTCATTTCGTCTTGAATTTTCTTTGCTATTTCGCCCGAGAGCAGTTCTGTTTGTTTGTCGTCTATCTTGTCTGCTCCGACGATTACGCGCAGTTCGCGTCCGGCCTGTATTGCGTAGGTCTTTGTTACGCCGGGGTAGGACATTGCAAGTTGTTCAAGGTCGTGCAGACGTTTGATGTATGCCTCTACAATTTCGCGGCGTGCTCCCGGACGTGCTCCTGATATTGCATCGCACACTTGTACGATGGGGGCTATGAGGCTGTTCATTTCTATTTCGTCGTGGTGGGCGCCGATGGCGTTGCAAATGTCGGGTTTCTCTTTATATTTCTCGGCTATCTTCATTCCGTATTCTGCATGCGGAAGTTCTGTTTCCTCGTCGGGTACTTTGCCTATGTCGTGCAATAGTCCGGCGCGTTTGGCTTTTTTGGGGTTAAGGCCAAGCTCTGCTGCCATTACCGCGCAGAGGTTTGCTGTTTCGCGTGCGTGTTGTAACAGGTTTTGTCCGTACGACGAACGGTATTTCATTTTTCCTATGATGCGCACAAGTTCGGGGTGCAGGCCGTGTATGCCAAGGTCGATGGTGGTGCGCTTTCCGGTTTCTATAATTTCTTCGTCTATCTGTTTTTTTACTTTTGCTACTACCTCTTCGATGCGTGCGGGGTGTATGCGTCCGTCGGCAACAAGTTGGTGCAGTGCAAGGCGGGCAATCTCTCTGCGGACGGGGTCGAATGCGCTTAGTACTATTGCCTCGGGGGTGTCGTCTACTACTATTTCCACTCCTGTGGCTGCCTCGAGTGCGCGTATGTTACGACCTTCGCGACCAATGATGCGTCCCTTCATTTCGTCGTTCTCTATGTGGAACACTGTTACTGAATTTTCAATTGCAGTCTCGGTTGCGACGCGCTGTATTGTCTGTATGACTATTTTTTTTGCTTCTTTGGTGGCATTAAGTTTGGCGTCGTCCATAATGTCGTTTATGTATGACGCAGCTTCTGTTTTTGCCTCCTCTTTGAGTGATTCTATGAGTGTGTTTTTTGCTTCTTCGGCTGATAGTCCGCTTAGAGCTTCGAGCTTTTCGCGCTCTTGTGCTTGCAGCTTGTCCAGTTCTTCTTTTTTCTGTTCTATTGTTGCGAGTTGTGCGTCTACGTTTGCTTTGAATTTATCGACTTCGGCTTTGCGGCGTTGGAGCTCTTCGTTGCGCTGGTTTACGTGCATTTCGCGTTGTTTGATGTGATTCTCGGCTTGTTGCAGCTTGTGATTCCTTTGCGAGACTTCTTTCTCGAGTTCTGCTTTTTTGTTAAGGAATTTTTCTTTTACTTCGAGCAGTTTGTTCTTTTTCATTACTTCGGCCTCTTTGGCTGCTTCTTCCAAAATGCGGTTGTATTTTGTTTTAAGGCCGTATCGGAAAATCATGTACTGTATGATTCCGCCTATGGTTAGGGCGGCGAGTGCAGTAATGATTATTAATGTGGTTGTATCCATGATGTTTGTTTTATTATGTTAATAAATTAATTTTCTTTCGTTTAAAATAAAAAACGCATTCCTTTCGTTTGCGGATGAACCGTGAACGATAGGTATGCGTGAATCGGTGAGTAACTATGGTTTGTTACTTATTCTATGGTGTTGTCGATAAGTTTCGTAAGTTCGAGCAGCTTTCCTGATATGCGCGATGTACCCGAAAGGTCGGTGTCTTTCATGCGTCTGAATGCTATGTCTATTGCAACCATTGTTATCAGTTTTTCGCCACTTTCCGTTGCGAATATATCTTTGTATTTTAGCAACTTTTCGTTTATTAAACGTGCTGCTTGTCGGTAATATGGTTCCTCTTCTCGTTTTACGACGAGTGGGTATGATATGCCGTTTACCAATAAGTTTATGCCAACGTAGCCCTCTTCCATTGCTTTGCCTCTCTTGTTTTATTGTTTTTTTATAAGTGAATCAATGCATTGGTCGATTTCACGCACAAGTCTCGCGATGTGTTCTTTTGCATTGTCTACCTCTTCGTAGCTGATGCTTATCATGCGGGCTTGTTTCAGGTTGGTGTAATTTTGTTCAAGTTCGTCGTAACGGTTCTGCAATGTTTTTAACGACTCTTCTCTTTCGCTGATAATATGCGTGAGGCGGTCGTTAAGCTCCTTCTGCTTGTCGTATTGTGTTATTAGCATGCGAAGCTTTTCTTCGAATTGCGT
>CAZXIQ010000283.1:0-2433 GCA_964640785.1 uncultured Bacteroidaceae bacterium
AACCGTGCTTGTTCTTTCTCTTTCTGTTAGAGGGTTGGAATGTTCTTTTCATCGTTATTTATTATTTATGTTTACAATTCAATGGTATATTTTGCTATTCGGCTTGCAAAGTTAGATTATTTTTTTCAATGAACAAAATTATTTAACTTGTATTTTGCGAAAATATCTTTCATAGAAGAAAAAAGCCGAATGACTAAACAACAATAGCTACCATAAAAGGCAGCTATCATCGTTTATATTTATAACGATTGTTATGCTTATTTCTTCAAAGCCTCATCAGCTTTTGTCTGGGGAAGAATTTCCTCAGCAAACATGTAAGCACCGGTCTTGGGTGATTTCACCATTCTTACTACCTTAACAAACTTCTCTTTGTTACCGGTCTGAAGTGTAGCGACTGCTTTCTTTGCCATAGTCTATTATTACTTAATTTCTTTGTGAACTGTTACCTTCTTCAAATAAGGATTGTATTTTTTCAACTCCAAACGCTCAGTTGTGTTTTTACGGTTCTTTGTTGTAATGTAACGAGACATACCGGGAACACCACTGTTTTTCTGCTCTGTACATTCAAGAATTACCTGAACGCGATTTCCTTTTACTTTCTTAGCCATAATTTACCTCCTTATACTTAACCAAGTACTTTAATATCTTTCCATGCAAGATAGCCTTTACTTACAGCCTCTTTGATAGCTGCATCAAGACCTACACGGTTGATAATTCTTAACCCCGCTGCACTCACGCGCAACTGAATCCAACAATCTTCCTCTACATAGAAGAACTTCTTTACGAACAAGTTCACGTTGAAAAGACGTTTTGTTCTTTTCAATGAGTGTGATACATTGTTACCCACCATGGCTTTTTTACCGGTGATTTGACAAATTTTAGACATTGCTATATATATTTTTTGTTTTAATTCAGTGAATACTCCACTCTAACGGGATGCAAAATTACTACTTTCGCCGCAATCTTGCAAACAAAAAAGTAATTATTTTGCTTTTTTCAGCAAAAGATTAACAATCACATAGTAAGCGATAGAGATTTTTCAAGGTTTCGGCTATTGCTGCTTCGATATTGGCATTACGACCGCAATCTTCGAGGGTAAGTTTGCAGGTATTCACAACCCCATCGACATAGTAGGCCGTCCAAACTGTGCCGACAGGTTTGTCGACAGTACCTCCTCCAGGGCCTGCAATACCCGACGTCGCAACAGCGCAGGTTGTACGCATAAGTGTTGCGACACCCGTTACCATCTGTTTGACAACCGTTTCGCTTACTGCGCCGTATGTTCGAAGAGCATCATCGGAAACAGCAAGCAGGCCATGCTTGACCTCGTTGGCATAAGCTACTACCCCACCTTTAAAAATTTCAGAACTGCCGGGCACAGCAGTTATTGCCGCAGCAATTCCGCCGCCTGTACAACTTTCGGCCACCGAGAGTGTAAAGCCACGTTTGCGCAACGCGTCGTTAATAAATTTTGACAATCCGAACAAATCCTCACTCATACCTTTATTATAATATAGTACGCGTAAAAGCAGGTTTATCCATACTGCAAAAATCTTTGTCGAGATATTTGTAATACCCCACAATACCTATCATAGCCGCATTATCTGTTGTAAAGCCGAACTTGGGAATGAAAATATCCCATCCGTAACGCTTGGCATAATCGGCGTAGGCCGCACGTAAGGCAGTATTTGCCGAGACGCCTCCTGACAATGCTATACGTTTTATTTTCAATGCCTTCGACGCCTTATATAGTTTATCCATAAGTATTGCCACGACAGTAGCCTCGAACGATGCGGCAAGATTCTCTTTATTCTTTTCTATATATGTTTCATCGTCGGCAACAAGTTTGCGCAAAGTGTACAGAAAAGATGTCTTAAGCCCGCTGAAACTATAATCGTAGCCCGGAATATGAGGTTTACTGAAGGTATACGTTTGTGGGTCACCGCTACGTGCCAGTTTATCTATTATAGGACCACCGGGATAACCAAGCCCCATAATCTTGGCACATTTGTCGATAGCCTCGCCGGCAGCATCGTCAATAGTCTGTCCCACAATTTCCATATCTTTGTAGCTGTTCACCTTGACAATCTGTGAGTTTCCACCGGACACCATCAAGCACAAAAAAGGATACTCGGGAACCTTCGGTTCAACACCGTCCTCTTTTATAAAATGAGCCATAATGTGCCCCTGCAAATGGTTGACTTCTACCATGGGAATACCCAGCGACGCCGCAAAGCCCTTTGCAAAAGAAACGCCCACCAAAAGAGAACCCATAAGGCCGGGGCCACGGGTAAAAGCTACAGCCGCAAGTTGCTCTTTAGTCACACCCGCATTTTTAAGCGCAGCATCCACGACGGGAACAATATTCTGTTCATGGGCACGCGATGCAAGTTCGGGAACAACGCCACCATACTGTTCGTGCACAGCCTGTCC
>CAZXIQ010000284.1:0-2417 GCA_964640785.1 uncultured Bacteroidaceae bacterium
GGCATCATGTCTACTTTGCCATACTCTTCAAGGTCGTTTGCGAAACGCAACAATAACACCTCGCCTTGTTCCTTAAAGAGTATTGAGCGGCCTTTGAAAAAGACGTAAGCCTTTACTTTGTCGCCATCCTTCAAGAAACTGATAGCATGTTTCAGTTTAAAATTATAGTCGTGCTCGTCTGTCTGAGGGCCGAAACGAATTTCCTTGACGTCAATCTTAACCTGTTTCGCCTTTTGCTCCTTGGCACGTTTTTTCAACTGATAGAGGAACTTTGAATACTCAATCAAGCGGCAAACCGGCGGAACTGCGGTAGGAGAAATCTCCACAAGGTCAAGTTCTCTCTCTTCGGCCAGACTCAATGCCTTGTGCAAAGGCATTACTACGGATTCTATATCATCGCCGACAATACGTACTTCGCGTGCGCGAATCTGCTCATTTACGCGGTACTGATTCTTAAGGTTGTCGTTCTTCATTAATTAATTTATAAGTTCCTTTTATGTTTTTGATAATTTCAGCGTGCAAATTTACCACTTATTTATCATATTATTAACTTCTTCGTTGATTTTTTTTGCAAAATCTTCAAATTTCATGCATCCTTGGTCGCCTTCGCCCTGTTTTCTTACCGAAACTTCACCTGTTGCAGCCTCTTTTTCGCCAACAATGAGCATGTAAGGGATACGTTTCATTTCGTTGTCACGTATCTTGCGACCGATTTTTTCGTTTCTGTCATCGACAATGGCGCGCACACCGTTAAGGTCGAAATATTTGCTTACCTGCTCGGCATATTCGTTGTATTTTTCACTTACGGGGAGTATCGCTACTTGGTCGGGTGTCAGCCACAAGGGGAATTTACCGCCTGTGTGTTCAATGAGTACGGCTACGAAACGTTCCATTGAACCGAACGGAGCGCGGTGTATCATTATGGGGCGATATTTTTGATTGTCGGCGCCGGTATATTCAAGTTCGAATCTTTCGGGGAGGTTGTAATCTACCTGAATTGTTCCCAACTGCCAACGACGACCGATGGCATCTTTTACCATAAAGTCGAGTTTGGGGCCGTAGAAAGCTGCCTCGCCATACTCGATTTTTGCCTTTAGGCCTTTCTCTTGACACGCCTCTATGATTGCACGCTCGGCTCTGTCCCAATTTTCGTCGCTACCGATATATTTTTCGCGGTTGTCGGGGTCGCGTAAAGATATTTGCGCTTCGAAGTTTTCAAAGTCGAGTGCCTTGAAAATGATGAATATAATATCCATCACTGCAAGGAATTCATCTTTCACTTGGTCGGCACGACAGAATATGTGCGCGTCGTCTTGTGTAAAGCTGCGTACACGTGTAAGGCCGTGAAGCTCGCCACTCTGCTCGTAACGATACACTGTTCCGAATTCGGCAAGACGCACGGGCAATTCTTTGTACGAACGTGGAGTGCATTTATATATTTCGCAGTGGTGGGGGCAGTTCATGGGTTTCAGCAAATACTCTTCGCCCTCTTCGGGTGTGTGTATGGGTTGGAAAGAGTCCTTGCCATATTTTGCGTAGTGTCCCGATGTAACATAAAGTTGTTTGGCGCCTATGTGGGGGGTCATTACCTGTTGGTAGCCGAAACGTTTCTGTATGCGTTTGAGAAACTCTTCGAGACGCAGACGAAGAGCTGTTCCTTTGGGCAACCACAAGGGGAGGCCCTTGCCGACTGACTCGGAGAACATAAAGAGGTTCATTTCTTTACCTATTTTTCTATGGTCGCGTTTTTTTGCCTCTTCGAGAAGTGCAAGATATTCGTCGAGCATCTTTTTCTTGGGGAAAGAGATACCGTATATACGTGTAAGTTGCTTTCTATCCTCGTTACCGCGCCAGTATGCACCTGCCACCGAAAGCAGTTTAATAGCCTTGATGGGTGCTGTGGAAAGAATATGAGGACCTTTGCAAAGGTCGGTAAACGCACCCTGAGTATATGTGGTGATGCTACCATCCTCGAGCTCGCTTATAAGCTCGCATTTATACTCTTGACCCTTGTCGCCGAAAAATTTAAGAGCATCATCTTTAGAAATTTCCTCTCTTATCAATTCCGATTTTTTGGCAGCAAGTTCAGCCATTTTCTTTTCGATGGCAGCAAGGCTTTCCTCTTTAATTACAGTATCGCCTGCATCAACATCATAATAGAATCCGTTCTCTATTGCGGGACCTATACCAAATTGTATTCCGGGGTAAAGTTCCTGCAACGCCTCGGCAAGAAGGTGTGCGCTTGTGTGCCAAAAAGCACGTTTGCCTTCGGCATCATCCCATTTATGCAATAAAATGGCAGCGTCCTCGGTTATCTTTGTTGAAAGGTCGCACACGTTACCATTAACACTGCAAGCAAGTACATCATCGGCCAGTCTTTGACTGATACTTTGTGCCACTTGCAATCCGGTAATTCC
>CAZXIQ010000285.1:0-2409 GCA_964640785.1 uncultured Bacteroidaceae bacterium
AATTTCGGTGTAGAAGAGGTCTTCCCACAAGTGTGTACCATTCTGATATTCACACTCACAACCAACACCGGGACCACACATTTCTGTAAGACCGTAAATGTCGTATGCTTTAAGTTGTAACTTCTCTTCAATTTCGCGACGCATGGCGTCAGTCCAAGGCTCAGCACCAAAAACTCCCACGCGAAGTTTAAAGTCATTTATGTCAAGACCGGCCTTTTTGATTGCATCGGCAATATACAACGCGTACGAAGGAGTACATGCGAGCACTGTGCTGCCAAAGTCGTGCATCAGTGTAATCTGTTTCTCTGTGTTTCCGCTACCGGTGGGGACAATAGAAGCGCCGATACGTGTACCACCATCGTGAGCTCCCAATCCTCCTGTAAAGAGACCGTAACCATATGAAACTTGCATTATGTCATTTTTGCTGACACCGGCTGCCATCAACGAGCGTGCTGTTACCTCGCTCCACATATCAAGGTCCTCTTTTGTGTAACCGGCAACAATGGGCTTACCGGTTGTACCCGAGGATGCATGCAGACGTACAATTTCCTCCATAGGCACACAGAATAGGCCGAAAGGATAGTTGTCTCGCAAGTCCTGTTTAGTGGTAAACGGGAGTTTTGAAATGTCATCGATACTGCGAATGTCCTGAGGCTTAACCCCACACTCGTCCATGCGTTTGCGATAGTAGGTAGAATCGTTGTATACATGTTCCACCATTTTTACAAGGCGTTCACTTTGCAGACGGCGCATTTCCTCTCTGCCCATGCATTCCACCTTTTTGTTCCAATACATTGTCATTGTCTCTTGTTATTTGTGTCTTCTTTGACGTTAATTGTTTTTAATTACTTTGATCGTGTGCAAAGTAAATAAAAATTATATTTAATAAAAACATTTTTTCAATTAATTATACGTGCATAATCAATGTATTTTAAAAATATTATTTTTGCAACGAGCCAACAGGTATTCCTTTTACCTTCTCGAGCGGAAAGCCACGCTCTACAAGACCATTTATAAATGAGTCGTGCGACGAGCTCGATTGATAGGGCAGTAGCTCGAATGTGGGAAGTGTTGCTGCAAGATTTTCCATTATTTCTGATTGTATACTCTCGTAGTGACTCCAATCAGTGTCGTTTGTAAAGCAATATATTTGCAATGGAAGACCATATTCGGTAGGTTCGAGCGTACGCACCATGACAAGCATGTTTTTGTGCAAGGAGGGGTGTTTCTTAAGATAGTAGGTGGCATAAGCACGGAACAGTCCCAAATTTGTATCTATTGTTCCGTATTTATACTCTTCGTGCATGATATTTTCGGCATTTTCTTCGCGCTTTTGCATCTGTGTTATAAAATGTTTCATTTCGGGAGAGTATTTCTTTATCTTTTCGAGAAAATCAGGTGTACATTTTTTTATATTGTCTGTTTTAATGGTGTACCCCCGCATGATACGTCGCCCGCCACTCTCTTTCATACCTCGCCAATTTATGAAACTTTCACTTATAAGCGTGTACGGCGGTACTGTTATTATTGTATTATCGAAATTCTGTACTTTTACTATGGTCAGCGACATGTCTATCACTGTTCCGTTTATGGCGCTATGGGGAATTTCTATCCAATCGCCCAAACGCACCATGTCATTTTCCAACAACAATATGCCGGCAACGAATCCCATAATTGTATCTTTAAATATCAGCATAAGTACAGCAGCAAATGCTCCTAATCCTCCGATGAGATAAAAAGGCGATTTATTTGTAAGAATAGATATTATTACTATTACAGATATCAGATATACAATCATTTGTGTAATTTGCACGAAACCTTTTATTGGCTTGTCGTGATATTTTTTATTCGTGTAGGCCATGCTGCCGACAGAGGACAGAATTGCTGTCAGCATGCGCACTATCGTGACGATAAAGTATATCCATGCCACACTCTCAAGCATTGCCGATAATTTAGGGCGTCCCGAGATTGTTACGGGCAGCAACCAAATTATCATTATCGGAGGTATTATCAGTGACGCCTTTTTTAACACATTGTATTCTATGAGCTTAGTAAGCACGGTGTATGTTTTTCGCTTTTGCAAATGTTGTATTATGAATGTAGATATTATGTGCAGTATTTTTCCTATAATGATTGCTGCCAGAATAATGAGTATTATATATATTACAATATCCAATTGCTCTGTGATAATATCGGGTATGCCGACCTCGGATAATGTCTCTTTGATTTTTGAGATTATGCCCGTTGATAATTCTTCTCTTTTCATGTTTTTTATCTGTTTAACAATGCTGACTTTAATTTTGTTATACGTATATATAAAAAAGTCGCGTCCCAGGGGAGAGAACGCGACCTTTTTGTCCGGACAAACGCTTTTGCCCGTTCGGGCATCGACTTATCCCAAGCAGATGC
>CAZXIQ010000286.1:0-2365 GCA_964640785.1 uncultured Bacteroidaceae bacterium
AACCACCCCGAAATGGCACTTTTCATCCCTCTGCTTGCAGGAATGGGAGGAAACGTTGGTGTGCAGTCATCGGCAATAGCCGTTCAAGGATTGGCAAACAATTCTCTCGATTCGCGTCACATTTTCAAACATATAATGAAGGAATTGTTGGTGGCTCTCATTAATGCGACTATACTTTCGTTAATTGTTTACGTATACAATTTCTTTGTTTACGACCCATTGGACATAGTGACGTTGGCTGTTCCCTTGAGCCTTTTTGTAGTAATAATGTTTGCGTCGGCATTCGGTACGCTGATACCGATGGTACTCGAACGCATGAATATAAATCCGGCTGTTGCGACAGGTCCTTTCATACAAATTGTGAACGACCTCAGCGGCATGACATTCTATATGTTAATAGCCAAACTTTTGAGTGATTTGATGTTTTAATATCCTTTATTTAGGAAAATAAGTTATTAAATTAGGGTGTTTGGAAACAGTTTTTTATATTTGTTACGAATTTGCGAAACAAATTTAAGTGGTTTACATTTGTTTATCTAAACTATATAAATTATCTTCGCACCAATATTATAAAATCTTAAGCAGATGAGTGAAACATTAAAACCGGATGCTATGCTCGATGAGCAGAACATCGCGAGTACCGCTGAACAGGCTGTAAATGCCGCTACGAATGAAGAGGTTGCAGTTGTAACAGAGACAACAGAAACAACAAGTGAAGTAACAGAAAAGGTTGTATCAGAGGATAATACGCCCGATGCCGAGACGACTGCTCCCTCGGATAGGCTGGTCACCCGTAACGAAATAATAGAGCGTCTGCAAGCTATTGCAGGCAGCGATGATGCACTCAATTGCAAGGCAGAGGTAGAGATGCTGAAAGTTCAATTCTACAAACTAAGAAGCATTGAAATAGATGCTGCCCGCAAAGATTTTATTGCCGATGGTGGCGACGCCGAGACATTTATTCCCGAGAATGATGCTCTTGAGGGTGCGTTCAAGGATGCAATGAATGTAATAAAGGAGAAACGCAGTGTGTGGATGCAACAGCAGGCAGCCGAGCAACAAGCCAATTACGAGGCGAAATTGTCTGTGATAGAGGAGCTTAAGGAAATGGTGGCCAAGGCCGAACAGGGCGCTCCTGCCGTAAATGACTTCAAGGCATTGCAAGTTCGTTGGAAGGAGATAAAGAATGTTCCTCAGGACAAGGTAAACGACCTGTGGAAACAGTATCAGCAGTTGGTAGAGCAGTTCTACGACATGTTGAAATTGAATATTGAGTTCCGCGAATATGATTTTAAGAAGAATTTAGAGATTAAGACAAAAATATGCGAGACGGCCGAGGCTTTGCTCGAAGAGAAAGATATTGTATCGGCGTCGCGTCAGTTGCAGCAATTACATGTGGAATTCCGTGATGCAGGTCCTGTGTCGCCCGAACTGCGCGAGGAAATATGGGCTCGTTTCAAGAGTGCCTCTACTGCAATCAATAAACGCCATCAGGCACATTTCGAAGAGAAAAAAGAGAAAGAACGTGTAAATCTTGAAAATAAAACTGCCATTTGCGAGGCAATAGAGCAGATTGCATTTGACGAACTTACAACCTATCAGGCTTGGAACGATAAGACACAAGAGGTGCTTGACTTGCAAGTAAAATGGAAAGAGATAGGCTTTGCTCCGCAAAAGATGAATCTGAAAATCTTTGAGCGTTTCCGCGCAGCATGCGACGAGTTTTTCAAGCGCAAGAGCGAATTCTTCAAAAATGTAAAAGCATCACTTGCCGATAATCTTGAGCATAAACGTCAGTTGTGCGAGGTTGCCGAGCAGCTGAAGGATAGCGAGGAGTGGAAAGAGACTGCCGAAAAATTGTCTGCTCTGCAAAAAGAGTGGAGAAGCATAGGCGCTATTCCTCAAAAATATTCCGATGCTCTGTGGAAACGTTTCATTGGTGCGTGTGATTACTTCTTCGAGCGTCGCAACAAGGCAACCTCGTCGCAGCGCACAGTAGAAATAGAAAATCTCAAGCAGAAACGCGAAATTATAGCAAGCCTCAAGGCTATTGATGCCGCAACTGCAGCCGAAGAGCAAGAGGCAAAAGTTGCGTCGCTTACAAAGGAGTGGAACAAAGTGGGACACGTTCCTTTCAAAGATAAGGACAAGCTATACAAAGAGTATAAACAGACACTCGATGCAATATACGAGCGTCTCAAAATAAGCGCTAACGAACGTAAATTGTCAGAATTCCGCAGTAATATTGCCAAGAGTGGTGACAACCTCAATCGCGAGCGCGAACGTCTCATACGTCAATACGAGGCGATGAAGACCGAGATAAAAACTTACGAAAATAACCTCGGGTTCCTTAGCGCGTCGAATA
>CAZXIQ010000287.1:0-2352 GCA_964640785.1 uncultured Bacteroidaceae bacterium
TTTTCAAAGAATTAATTTAAAAATAAATTAAAATTCTTATATCGAACTCACGTTATCTTATAAAAAACAGACCTCAATCACACAGGAATTATTTGTTATTTTATTTTCATTGTACTAATTTTGTATGAAATAACTAAACAACAAATTCAACTATGCTATTCAGAGGCATTATTACATTCTTATTCATTTGCAGTGTAACCATCAGTTCCTTTGCCCAGAAAGACAAAGCATATTGGAACAACATGGCAGAAGGAATGTCACAAGCACTTATTGACAATTTTTGGGGTGCAAGTTTCAAGGAGTACCCCGAACGTTATTATTTCAATTACAGGAGCCATCTTTCCGACTTGGGGACGAACCATTATTGGCCCCAAGCTCATGCGATGGACGTAATAATAGATGCCTATTTGCGTACCGGCGACAAAAAATATAAAAACATTTATCCTTTATGGTGGCAGGGTGCTCCCGCACATAATTTCGCAAAAAACATAAACCCCGCCGACCCTTGGTGGAATGTGTTTGTGGATGACATGGAGTGGATGGTATTGACGCAGATTCGCATGTGGGAGAGCAGTGGAAAGAAATTATACATAGAAAAAGCCCGCCAAATGTATGATAATTGGATATGGACAACTTGGGGCCCCGAGGACGAGGCTCCTTGGTACGGCGGCATTACGTGGAAGACAGATACCGAAAAGTCAAAAAACGCATGTTCAAACGGACCGGCGGCATTAATTGCAGCTCGACTTTACAGGTTCTACGATAAGGCGAAACTGAAAAACGGCAAGAAGAGAGAGGCCTACTTGAACGAGGCTGTAAAGATATATTCTTGGGAGAAAAATTTTCTTTTCGACAAGAAGAGCGGAGCTGTTTATGATAATATAGACAGAAAGGGAGAGATAAAAAAGAATTGGATATTTACATATAACATAGGAACATTCCTCGGGGCCGCGCATGAATTATTCTTGATTACAGGCGACAGGCAGTATCTTGCAGATGCAGCATTGGCGGCAAACTATGTAATTGACAATATGTCCAACAACAAAGGAGTGCTTGAAAATGCCACGAATGGCGACGGCGGACTTTTTCATGGTATATTCTTTCGCTATTTTGTAAAACTTATAAACGAGGATGCATTAGAAAAGCCGACACGCATAAAGTTCCACAACTACATAACACATCTGGCTACTATTATGGCCGAGAATGGTGTTAATAAAAAGACTATGCTCTACGCCGGAAATTGGTGGCAGGCCCCCGCGTCCGATGCTCATGTAGCACTCACGCCGCATATTACCGGGTGCATGTTGATGGAGGCCATGTGTACACTGAAGGCAATAGAGTAAAAGGCTTATAAATTTAGAAACTGTTTAAATTTTATCTGCTCATTTTTCCACATTTGACAATATTAACGGTTTTCAGTCGTTAATATATACGAAGATGAAAAAACTATTTGCAATAATTATACTTATTATCTTTCCGCTGCTGTCGATGGCACAGGAGCGGAAAGTACAGAACAGACCATATATAGACTTCCGGCGTCTGCACTACGGATTTTTCTTTGGCCTGCATGCTCAGGACATGGAGCTTGCAAACAATGGCTTTGTAACAGCCGATGGCGAGCAGTGGTACGCCGACGTATCGGCCTACAATCCGGGGTTCAGCGTGGGAGTGCTTGCCGACCTCAGGATAAATTCGCATCTTGCATTGCGTCTGATACCAACGTTGCACTTCGGCGAGAAACAGGTTGTTTTTCGCGAGCTTAACAGTGGAAACAAAGAGCGTCAGCAGATAAAATCGACATATATGTCACTGCCTTTGGACCTGAAATTTTCGGCTCAACGTTTCAACAATTACAGGCCCTACATTATAGCCGGAATAAACCCCATGCTCGACCTTACGGTAAAAAAACAGCGACAACTGCTGATGAAAAAGTTTGATTTCATGTTAGAAGTTGGCGTTGGCTGCGACTTTTACATGCCCTTTTTTAAATTTAACCCCGAACTTAAATTCTGTTTCAGCCTGTTGGATGTTCTTGAGAAAAACCGTAACGACCTACTCGATGAAAATTTAAAAAAATTCACCGACTCGGTTGATAAGGCAGTAGCAAAAATGATAGTACTATCGTTCTACTTCGAATAAGTCGTTCATTTATATACAATAAGAACCACAGAATAGTATTTTACAGCTATTAACAAATGTTAAAAAAATAAATTTACTCTCGCATCTATAATAAATACACTATTTTTGTGGGAGTTTATTTAACCAATAAAATAATACAATTATGGCTTATGTAATTTCTGACGACTGCGTTGCTTGCGGTACATGTATCGACGAGTGTCCTCAGGGTGCTAT
>CAZXIQ010000288.1:0-2339 GCA_964640785.1 uncultured Bacteroidaceae bacterium
GAGCGGCACAGGCAAAGAGCTTATCGCAGAGGCTCTGCACCGCAACAGCCGACGACGTTCGCAACCGTTCGTAAAGGTAAACTTGGGCGGAATACCGCAATCTCTCTTCGAGAGTGAAATGTTCGGACACAAAAAAGGTGCGTTTACCGATGCAACAACCGACAGGATAGGGCGATTCGAGAACGCTCACCGAGGCACAATATTCCTTGACGAAATTGGCGAGCTTGACCTTAGTTGTCAGGTGAAACTGTTGCGTGTGTTACAAGAGCAAACGTTTGAAATGCTTGGCGACAGCCGTCCACGAAAAGTGGACATACGTGTGGTGAGTGCTACAAATGTGGAGCTTACACAAATGGTGAAGGAACGTACCTTTCGCGAGGACCTCTATTGGAGAATAAACCTTATAAACATTCATCTGCCGGCACTGCGCGAAAGAGTATCGGATATTCCCCTGCTCGCCACACATTTTGCCACACGTATGGCACAACAGAATAATCTGCCCAATGTTGAATTTTCGGCAGATGCAATGCAACTGCTCACACGTCTGCCCTACCCCGGTAACATACGTGAACTGAAGAATCTTGTCGAGCGCACCATACTGATAAGCGGAAAAAACAGAATCACCGCCGAGGATTTTAAGGTACATAAATTAAACGAAAGTATTATAGACAACGAAAAAGAGATTAACACCGCAGGGATGACGCTCGAAGAGATTGAGTGTCGCACCATTAAACAGGCTCTTGAGAAATACGATGGCAACATGTCGCAGGTAGCTGCGTCGTTGGGCATCAGTCGTCCCGCACTATACAGACGTATAGAAAAATATGGAATAAAAATTTAGCATCATGCGACTGCGTTACCTGTTCCTTATATTTGTAGTTCTGCTGGCGGCTGTGTGGATATTATTGCTTGTGCAAACACCGTTACACAACAGCAAGATATTTTACATTACCGAGGCTGTTACACTCGTGTGCCTGCTGTTCCTTGTGTATTTTTACCGAAAAGTGGTAAAACCCATGAACAGCATTGCAAACGGAATGGAGCTGTTGCACGAACAGGACTTCAGCAGTAAACTCTCGTCTGTGGGACAACCCGAGGCCGACCAGATTGTGGAAATATTCAACAGCATGATGCAACGCATTAAAAACGAACGATTGCAGCTAAGGGAACAGAACCATTTTCTCGACCTTCTTATAAACGTATCGCCTATGGGCGTGATAATATTAGACTTTGAACAGAATATAACAACAATAAATCCATCGGCAAAAAAGTTTATTTCGACCGAAGAAAATGTCATCGGGCGTAAGCTGCAAGATATAAAATCGCCGCTTTTACAGGAGATTATAAGCATAAAAGAGGGAACGGCGCAAACTGTACGGTTGAACGGTGCAAATGTCTACCACTGTTCGCGGCTGTCGTTTCAGGATAGAGGATTCGCCCATCCATTTATTCTCATAGAGCAGATGACCGAGGAGGTGCATCGTGCCGAAAAAAATGCTTACGAAAAGGTTATACGAATGATTGCTCACGAAGTAAATAATACAATGGGCGGAATAACATCCACACTCGACTCGGCCACAGATGTATTGCAGACAATGACTCCCGAAACATTGCAAACGGATGCCGAAGAGTTGTGCAGTGTGATGCAGGTGTGCGAAGAACGAGGCTACAACATGAGCCGTTTCATCACCCGTTTCGCTGATGTAGTGAAAATACCGCAACCGGTGACAATGACTACCGACCTGAACGACTGTGTTCAACGATGCAAACGCTTCATGGAACAGATGTGCCGCGAGAATAACATTACACTCCTGTTGAGACTGACAAACGAAAAAGTTCCTGTGAACATTGATATAACACTATTCGAACAGGTGATTGTGAACATAATCAAGAATTCCATCGAAAGCATCGGTCGAAACGGAAAAATTTCTATTGACACAAGCAACAACCCTGCAAGCATTGTAATTACCGACAATGGTAAAGGAATAAGCAAGGATATTGAGCAACATCTTTTCAGTCCATTCTTTACCACAAAAACAGGAGGACAGGGAATAGGACTTATCTTTATACGCGAAGTGCTGGGTTACCATAATTGCCGCTATTCGTTACACACCGACAGCGACAATCTCACAAGGTTCACTATTATATTCTGATTATTCGGGATACTAAAAAAACTGCTGTTCTATGTTAGACTGTATGTTTATTATGGTGATTGGGGATTCTTTTTCTTTATAGTTTTTTTACCCTTATAAGCAGTTGCTATTTGAACGGTTGTCGTTTTTTCATTATGTACTTTTTGCGCCGCCAAAAAGTACCAAAAAGCTCTGCGCATGGACGCT
>CAZXIQ010000289.1:0-2329 GCA_964640785.1 uncultured Bacteroidaceae bacterium
AAAGAAGTGGACACAACCAATTCATAACTGGGGTTTGATTATGAACCAATTTATTTATATATTTGTAATAAAAAAAACACACTAATATGAAAATGAAACTTATTTTAACCTTTACGCTCTCTTTTTTTGCGTTATTCAATCTCAACGCCCAACTTGTTGATACAGTAAAAATACATAGCAAGGTCATGGATCGTGACATATACAACATTATTGTCACTCCCGAGCAATACAATGATGCGTATGCAATGCCCGTTGTTTATCTTCTTCACGGACACGGCGACGACTACGCAAAATGGGTCAATCACACACAGCCCAGACTACCCCAATTAGCCAATCACTATGGTATTATTTTCGTTTGTCCGAACGGAGACCAATCATGGTATTTCGACAGTTATTTAAACCCCAAAAGCCAATTCGAAACATATGTAAGCAAGGAATTGGTCGAGTATGTAGACAAGAATTATAAAACAATTCCCAGCCCACATGCAAGAGCAATCACAGGATTCAGCATGGGAGGACACGGCGCACTTTGGTTAGCCATCCGCCATCAAGATATTTTTGGTGCATGCGGTAGCTTAAGCGGTGGAGTCGATTTTAGAGCATTCCCTAATAATTGGCACATCAAAGACCATTTAGGCGAGAAAAAGAGTAACGAAGAACGCTGGAACAACAGCACTGTCCTAAGCCAAATTGACAAAATCAAGCCGGGATTATCCATTGCTATCGATTGCGGTACAAGCGACTTCTTTTACCCTTGCAATGTAGCTTTACACGAAGCGTTATTGGAGAAAAAAATTCCTCACGACTTTACAATTAGACCGGGTGGACACAATCATACTTACTGGAGAAACGCCATTTTATACCAACTTATATTCTTTACAGAACATTTTAAACGCAACATAAGCGGTAAATAATATAGCCTACGCACTACCGATATTATTATCGTCGAAATACCATACGACCCATATAAAGATGATAAATGGGTCGTATGGTATTTATTATATGAGGCATTTTTTAGTCACCGGCACAGGGATACGCAAAAAAAACAAAATATTATAATTACTATTCGCCGTGCCTGACAACCATTTTTATTTTTAGAAACTGTTTAAATTCAAACCGTTTTTTATACTTTCTTACCCCCCGAACCACCGCAACAATTTATAATTTTTTAATACTGCTTTTTGAAAGGATATTCAACAAAAAATTATTAACTTTGTTGCGGCGAACAATTCTACAGTCTACACGCCCGACCTTACCGCGAAAAACGATGCGGCCGCCCGTGCCCGGCAAGATTCTTTGCCACAAAATACTCCTACGCAAGTGCGGGAAAATAAACAATTAACATATAGGTTGTAAAGTAGACATGAGCTATTACGTACTTTTATTTACAATGATTGTAGCGTCATTCCTATTCGTTGGAGTGACGATGATGGTTGCGCGATTAATATCGCCGCGCTCTTTCAACAAGCACAAGAGCGAAGCATACGAGTGCGGAATTCCCACACAGGGAAGAACGTGGATGCAGTTCAAAGTCGGCTACTATCTTTTTGCCATTCTTTTTTTAATGTTCGACATTGAGACAGTCTTTCTGTTCCCATGGGCATCAATCGTTCACGAAATGGGCATGAACGCACTGTTCGGAATATCCTTCTTCCTATTTATATTAATATTGGGATTGGCCTACGCATGGCGCAAAAAAGCACTTGAATGGAAATGAAAAAACCAACAATAAAATCTATTCCCTACGAAGAGTTCAAAGACAACGAGACACTCGAATCGTTGATAGAAGAGTTGAACAAAGAGCGTACGAATGTAGTTGTCGGCGCACTCGACGACCTTATAAACTGGGGACGCAGCAATTCTCTGTGGTCGCTGACTTTTGCTACAAGCTGTTGCGGTATTGAATTCATGTCAGTGGGAGCAGCACGCTACGACTTTGCCCGTTTCGGGTTCGAGGTTACACGAAACTCTCCCCGTCAGGCCGACCTTATAATGGTAGCAGGAACAATCACTCACAAGATGGCCCCCGTGCTCAAACGTCTTTATGACCAGATGGCCGACCCAAAATATGTGATTGCCGTTGGAGGATGCGCCATTAGCGGCGGTCCTTTCAAAAGTTCGTATCATGTACTCAACGGCGTAGACAAAATTATACCCGTTGATGTATATATTCCCGGCTGCCCTCCGCGTCCCGAGGCAATATTGTACGGAATGATGCAGTTGCAACGCAAAGTGAAAATAGAGAAATTCTTCGGCGGAGTGAACCGCAAACAGAAAAAAACAGAAGAACAGGCCGACAGCCCTATAATCGTAACCAACGTCCCGCAAG
>CAZXIQ010000290.1:0-2326 GCA_964640785.1 uncultured Bacteroidaceae bacterium
AGCCCGTTTTCGAGCGTGGCAACGTCGAGGTCGAAGTGAAAAGAGCCGTTGCTGTATGTGCCCTCTTGAACATTTTTTGTTGCACCATCTATAACGTAGTAACATTTGAGAGCTGCAACTTCGGCCTCTGTGGCTGTGCGTATGAAGAAACGCTCTTGCACAGAGGTTGCCGCACCGGTGGGTGTTACCACAAGTGCTTGTAATAGATGTATTCCTTGCGAGAGTGCCGATACATCAAAGTCGAAGTTCAGTAATCCTCCCGTCGACGCGACTCTTTCTTTGTGGAAAAGAGTATCATTGACCATCAATACACAAGTTAGGTAGTCTACATTTTCGGTTTGCGGCACTTTTATAAAGGCGCGTGTCACGGGTTGCGATGAAGCATGATTATGGGCTTGCATATAAAGAGTATGAAAGCCGTCGCTCAATTTGTTAACATCCAACCATATAATGCCATTGTTGTACTTACTTCTGATGGATGTGGTACTATCTTCGTCGAACCAATATGTATATGTTGTCTCCTCGCTGTCGGTAGTGCATTTGTAGAAACTGTGCGAAACGGGCGAACTAAGAACATTGTTGCCGTCGGCTACCTGCATGAAAATCTGATGAAAGCCTGTGCTTAAATGTTGCACATTTATCGCTTGGTTCCATTTTCCGATGGGGGCTTGAACTTTTGTGCTGCTTTTGTGGTTGCCATCGAACCAGTAGAAATATACAGCGTCGCTACCTTCGGATGCAGATTTATAAAATTCGTGAACAACGGGCGGACCAAGCACTTTGCTGCTGTCCATCGTCTGAATGTAGATGCGATGGAAACCTGTGGCAAGGTGCGTGACATCTATCAACTGCTGCGATTCGCCGCTTTCCACCTGCAATGTTTGCACATTGTCGTGGTTGCCGTCGAACCAATAGCGCAGTTCGTAGCCCGTCTGCCCCATGACTGCCGTTTGCAGCATCAGGAGCAACGTGAAAATTATAGTTTTACGCATGGTAACGATAATTATTCGGCACTTTTAACCTCAATGTCTACGCTGAGCTTGCCATCGGCTGTGGAGCGTGATGCTACTTTGCATTTTGTTATCTGGGGGTTGGTAGGTGTGGGCGAGTAGGGGAGCATGCCTCCGTAGATGCCTACTTGTGTGCCGTCGTTGCCAAGATATTTTGTCTTTATGGAGTCGATAAGTTCAAATGTCTCAGTGTCGGTGTATGTGCCTTTGTATGTCTTGAATATAGTTGCATAGTTTGTTCCTGCGCTTCTGTTTGTAGTGTTGGGAATATTTTGGAACATTGAATGTTCACATAAGCTAATGCAATTATACGCAATACTTGACGACGGAAGTATATGATAAATATAAGCATTATTTTCAAGAGAAATTAAAATGCAGTTGTGAAAAGTACAATTATGCAAATAGTTTATATGCATATTATTTGTACTCATAATAATACAGTTTGTGAAAATATATGAGACATAAACAGATGTATTTATATTATTTATATTGTTAATGAAACAGTTTGTAAAATGTAAGTTTTTTTTGCTGCTGTTATAAACTACAGCTGATATATAATTTGAGATTTTGCATTGTATAAAGCGGTTGTTATTATATTCTATGAAATTAGTGCTACTTTCATTATATTTTACTATATAGAATCTGTTTTTTAAGAATGTTGCATTATTTAATACGTTTTTAATATTAAGCGTTGAATTGTGATGAAAAATTCCCTCTATTGTAAGTTTCTCATTTACGCTGTCGCCTATTGCAATGGTCATGTCTCCTTGAATGATGGTGGGCAGTGTGTTGCGCACCGAATCAACTTCCATGCCTGCGCCGCGCAAGGTAATTGCTTTTGTAATATCCACAGCCTTGAATGTGCCGCTCGACAGTGTTATTGCATCGCCATGCTGTGCGGCTGCGTGTGCGTCTTTTAGAGCCTCTCCGCCATAGAATACCGAAATTTCGCCATTGTGGTTAAGTGTTGCAACAAGTGAATTTTGTGCAAACAGTGCTCCTGTGAATGTTGCGAGGAGCATCAGACTAAGAAAAAGTTTTTTCATTTTTTTTGATTTTTTTTTTGCTCTCACAATTCCCCGATGAGTGCAGATAAATAAAAAAGACAGGGCGTGGGAACTATTGCCTTTATCTGTTCAGAGGTATCGCCAAACACCCACAACTCGATAAATAACAATAGCCCACGCCAAATGTATTATATAGTCCACCCGAGCGGGTGCATATATAACACTGACGTGAGCGCCTTGCTCATTATCTTTGAGTTGTTCATTAAATTGGCGATTTTCTGAACAAAGATAATTTCAAACGCTCTATAA
>CAZXIQ010000291.1:0-2279 GCA_964640785.1 uncultured Bacteroidaceae bacterium
GGAATAGCATCTTTGTGAACCACAATATTCATGGTCTTGTAGCGTACAAATGCTTTTGATGCATAGTAGATGCCTTTGTATTTTCCACCTTGACCCCATGAGTTTTTAACCATGTAGTACTCGTTGCCCAACTGGTCTTTTGCAATACCGTAAATCTGCATGCCGTGGTCGTCGGTTGTTTCCCAATTATCGTATGCCTTCTGACGTTCCTCCTGTGTTACCCATTTCTGAGGCTGGGGTTTTGTGTGGAGTTTCTTCTCGCTTGCGGGGAGGTTGAGCCAGTGTGCCATGTCCGAACCGCTCAACTCCTGTGCTTTTTCTTCGTCGGGGAGTGATGCTACGCTGTTGTTGAAGGCGGGGCTAACGTCGCTACCCCATGCAATGGTGAAACCTTCGTTGATTGCGTAGTCGAATACTTCCATAAACTCGTCAAGGGGAAGGTTGTACGAGTGTCCCCAACGCCAGTTGTCGGGAATCTCAAGCGCGAATGTCGAGTAGAAAGGCTGGTGGTTATATGATGTGAGAGAAATGTAGTCCTCTGCCTTCAAACCTGTCGATTCGTAGAACGATTGGGGTGTGTACTCTTTGCCTTTGTATGTGAATTTCTCGGGGCGTTTGCCAAGATAGATGTCGTGGATGGCCTCGATGGTCTTTTTCCAAAGGGGCTTGCCATTAACGTCTGTCTGAAGGCTCTTGCTTTTGCCCTCGGCAATGGCTGCAACAACAGCACTGCTTACTGTTGAAAGTTCGCCGTGGTTGCTGAGTGTGTCGCCGTACATTACACCGGGACGCATTTCTGCTTCGGGAACAAGACCGAATGTCTTCATTCCGTAAATTACATCGTAGAACGAACCGCCTTGTGAGAATGAGGCGTCGCCATGTGTGCGAACAGCTTTGTCGGCGCGGTCGATGTATGTGTTGTAAACAATGTACATTTCGCTGAGGTCGTACTCGCCCTTACCCATACGGATAAGCTCCGACTCAATGAATGCGAGACTTGAGTAGCACCAGCATGTACCTGCACGGTGTTGGTCTTTTACACTTGTGATGGGGTTCTCTTTTACTACTGTAAATTCAAAGCCTTCGCTCTTTTTGTCCTGAGCGAATGTGCTCATGGAGAGCAGCGCAGTAGCTGCTAAAAGGAGTGTCTTTTTCATGTTTTTTATTCTTGGTTATTTGGGTTTTTCATTGTTTCGCTGATAAGTGCTTCAAGCTCTTCGGCAAGTTCGGGGTTGTCGGCGATAATCTGTTTGGTGCGGTCGCGTCCCTGTGCCAGCTTTGTGTCGTTGTAGCTGTAGAATGAGCCGCTCTTTTTTATTACGCCATACTCGACGCCAAGGTCTACTATTTCGCCAATGCGTGATATTCCTTCGCCGAACATTATGTCAAATTCTGCTTTGCGGAAGGGGGGAGCTACCTTGTTCTTTACTATTTTTACTCGCACTTGGTTGCCTATTGCCTCTTCGCCGTCTTTTATTTGTGTCACGCGACGTATGTCGAGACGCACTGACGAGTAGAATTTGAGTGCGTTTCCTCCGGTTGTTGTTTCGGGGTTGCCGAACATTATTCCTATCTTCTCGCGTAATTGGTTAATGAAGATGCAGGTGGTGTTTGTCTTGCTTATTGCCGATGTAAGTTTGCGAAGGGCTTGTGACATGAGGCGTGCTTGAAGACCTACTTTGTTGTCGCCCATTTCTCCCTCAATTTCGGCTTTCGGGGTTAGTGCTGCCACCGAGTCTATTACTATGATGTCTATTGCCGAAGAGCGTATGAGTTGTTCGGCAATTTCAAGTGCTTGTTCTCCGCAGTCGGGCTGTGAAATGAGCAGATTGTCGATGTCTACCCCGAGTTTTTGGGCATAGAATCGGTCAAAGGCGTGCTCGGCGTCGATGATGGCTGCTATGCCTCCGCTTTTTTGCGCCTCGGCTATTGCGTGTATGGCAAGCGTTGTCTTACCCGATGATTCGGGGCCGTATATTTCTATTATACGTCCGCGAGGGTATCCGCCTACGCCAAGTGCGGCGTTTAGTGCTATTGAGCCGGTGGGAATGACGTCGATGCTTTCGAAATTGTCGTCGCCAAGTTTCATTATGGAGCCTTTACCGAAATTTTTTTCGATTTTGTCCATCGCGGCTTGCAGGGCTTTCAATCTCTCTGAACCGGCTATGTTTTCTATCTCTTCTTTTTTTGCCATTGTTTTTTCTTTTTTCTTTACGACTGATTAAAGTTCAAGGTCTTTGTCAAACTCTTCGTGCCAAGGAAGACCTTGTTTGTTGAGT
>CAZXIQ010000292.1:0-2278 GCA_964640785.1 uncultured Bacteroidaceae bacterium
CGGCGTCGAGCAGTGCTTTGCGCACATCTTTCAGGGTTTCTGCAACGTTGATTTCTGTAATACGGCCTTCGCCCTTAAGTATTTTAAATGAACGTTCAAGGCGTTCGCTTAGATTTTCAAACATCTTTTTTCTCTGTTTTTTATGTTATTATTTTTTTAATTTTCTATTTTTATAACTCCACCCGTAGCTTTGTCGAGTATCACTTTTGTGGTTGCATTCTTGTTGAATAAATCTTTTGACAGACTTTCTGTCGTGCCAAGCTGGGCAAACGGAAGTTCGTCTTCGAAATAGACCTCGGTGGGTGAGTATATTTTTACGGCAGCCTTTCCGGGAATGTTTACAAATACTCCCTCTTTCTTGGGCGCTTTTTTCTTTTTGCCGTTGTCTGCGGGCATGGGAATGCTGAAAAGATTCTTAAAGTCGTAGTATATAGGTGCGCCGGCAAGGTCGTTGTTTTTCAGAATGCCCAATTTTCGCGAAAAGCGGAACAATACAGCTTCTGTTGTGTCGCTTTCCATTGTGGGAGTCAATTTTATGTTGCAGGTGTACCTTACTGTGTCGCATGTGCCGGTGAACAGGCTTTTCAGCGACTGTTCCTGCATGTTAAGCTCGGTAAGCACAAGTTGCATTGAAAGTCCGTCCTTTGGCATGTTTTCTGCTTGTCCGCGTGTGATGGCAAGTTTGCTCTCGCGTATAGCATAAATCTCTTTAGCTGTAAGTTCCGCCATTTTTGCCGTTGAGGTTGCTTGCAGAATTTCCTCGGTGAGGTAGCTTTTTGGGTCGGGCAACTGTCTTGAAGTGCTTTTGGGGGCTGCAGGCGCCTCTTCGCTGACAACTGTGTTTATTGCTTGCAAAATACCATCTTTGCTTAGTTGCACGTTTGATGCACTACTGCCCTCGGCGAGTTTTATTGTGTACATCTTTTCGGGGTTAGGTGTTCCCTGCTGTACTATTTTTACAGATGCAATTTCCCAATATTTTTCGGGCTTGCTTATTGCGTCGGTAATGTGCAGATAGTTGCCGGCATACGCGCTGAACTCTCCGGGTGTGCGTGTAATTTCCATAGCCTCGAGTGTTATGTCAAGCACAGTGTTTGGCAAATAATATGTAACTCCTGTTGCTGCTCCATTGCTATATTGACTCACTTCTGTTTGTGCAAATAGTGGTACTGTGGCAAACAGACATGTCAGTATGTATAATATATTCTTTTTCATCATATCATATATTTATAAGGTTTACCACCTGCAAAGATAGTGCAAGCCGAGCGCAATACAAAAAAAGCCGGCTTTTTTTTATTGCCAAGGCGCCGCCTATCTTATCGAAAGATAGTGCAAGCCGCTATTTTTTTTTATTGCCAAGGCGCCGCCTATCTTATTAAAAGATAGTGTAAGCATTAACCTTCTTTGATTATTGAGGCTGTATTTATAGAAATAATACAAATTTATATCTAATCGGCGTACTATATATATACATTATATTATATAGCATTTTTACCGCTCTTAAAATTTAAGAGCTTTTTTAGTTAATTTGTGTTTGATTTTATCTAAATACGTGCTATTGTTGTAATTTGTAGTTTCTTTTTAGGTAACTAAAAATATTCTAAATGTTAATTTTGGAAAAATTGGAATTAAATGGTGTTAAGGAATTAGGTTTAAAAATATAGTTCCGATATATTTGCAGCATGAAAAAAATGACTATTTGGATAATTGGTGCAGTGATGGTGCTATCGTGCCTCGGGTTATTGTATATGCAGATGGATTATATAGATGCCATCGGCCGTATGCGTCGCGAGCATTTTGATGAAACTGTTAAGCGCAGTCTTCACCAAACTGCATACAATCTTGAACTTACCGAAATGAAGTATTATCTTTCGAAAAACATACAGAAAGATATACAAAAGTCAAATATAAACAGCAATAATGTTCTTGAACTTGAGCATAGTTATTTTGTTACTTCGGACGACGGGAATATTCAGTCCATCTTTGAGATGAAGACAATTATGAATAATCCGGCTAATCCTCTGTCCAAGGTTAGTCGCTCGACCGGAAAAAGGCAGATGTCACTGCGCGAGGCTCAGCGTCATGCGCTCGAATTGTTGCGGACAAGATATATGTACCAGCGTGCCGTGCTCGACGAGGTTGTGTACAATATGTTGTATCAGGCAAGTGAAAAACCTATTGCCCAACGTGTCAATTTCCGCAAGTTGCATCACGACCTCAAAAACGAGCTTGCCAGCAATGGAATAGACTTACCTTATCATATAAGGGTATTGGGTGG
>CAZXIQ010000293.1:0-2270 GCA_964640785.1 uncultured Bacteroidaceae bacterium
GTCTCAACAGTAGACCGAGGCACCATAGAAACAAGCGTCACCGCCTCGGGCGAGGTACATCCGGCATTCGAAGAGATTATAAACTCGCCCATCAGTTCGCGCATAGTAGAGGTATATTGCCACAGCGGCGACAGCGTAGAGACAGGCACCCCCCTGTTGCGTCTCGACCTTACAAGCACCGAAAATGAATACAAAAAACTGCTCGACGAAAAAGAGATACGCCGCAACCAATTGGAACAACTGCGTCTGAGAAACAAGACCGATATTTCCAACCAAGAAATGAACATAAAGATAAGCAGCATGGAACTCGACCGCCTCGAGGCCGAACTGCGCAACGAACGTTACCTCGACAGCATAGGCTCGGGAACAGCCGACAAAGTACGTCAGGCCCAAATGGCAGTGCAGACAGCCCGTCTGCGTCTGGAACAACAACACGAGCAACTGAAAAACGACAAAGAGATAAAAGCATCGAACGTAAAGGTACAAGAGCTTGAATATGCAATATTCACAAAAAGGCTCGAAGAGATGAAACGCACCTTCGACGACGCACGCATCCTATCGCCCCGAAAAGCCATACTAACACACATCAACGAACAGATAGGCGCACAAGTGAGCGCCGGCAGCCAGATTGCAATAATCAGCGACCTCGACCACTACATTGTAAAAGCACAAATATCGGATGTAATGAGCGAATATGTATCGCCCGGCAAAAAGACACTTGTAAAGACAGGCAACGAAAAACTCGAAGGACGCATAGGCAATGTAGCCCCAAAAAGCACAAACGGCAGCATACAGTTCGAAGTGCGTCTCACCCACGACAACCACAAGAAACTGCGTCCGGGACTGCGCACCGACGTGTATATAATGAATTCCATACACGACGACGTACTGCGCATACGCAACGCATCGTACTATGTGGGAGCAGGAACATACAACCTCTTTGTACGCAACAAGGACAACGAGCTTATACGTCGCAAAGTAATTCTTGGCAGCTCCAACTTCGACCACGTGGAGGTTGTCGAGGGGCTCGCCGAGGGTGACGAGGTTGTAATATCCGACGTATCGGAATTTTCATACAAAGAGAAGATTAAATTAAAATAAGGTTAATAGATGCAATGTGAACGGCGGTTTTTTTGTAAGTTGCCACCGTTCACAAGTGAGACAAGAGAGACGCAAAGCAAAAGCAAACAAAATAACTCTCCCTCTAAGATTAGAGGGAGTACCCCGCAGGGGGGGGAGGGAGTTTGAGCATCCGCAAGCAAAAATGCAAACGCTTTTCAGACTCCTCCGGCCTAAAGGCCACCTCCACTATCTTACCTTAGGAGTAAAAAAGCAAAAAGTAAAGAAAAGATAATTATGATAAGACAATTTTTACGTCAAGCGTGGACGATGATGAAACAACAACGGCTGTTCACAGGCATGTACATAGCCGGCACAGCAATAAGCATAGCAATGGCGATGGCAGTCATCATCACTTTATACATAAAATTAGGGCCCATCTACCCCGAATACAACCGCGACAAGACATTGACCATCGGATGGCTGCAAGAAAAGCTGCTCGACGAAGGTTACTCCCAATTCGGCGGAGTGTCGCACCGCTTTGTCGAGAGCATAAAAAGCGAAGCGAAAAACCTCGACATACTCTGTGTGCGGTGGAACGGCAATCAATCACAAACATCAATAATAACAAACGAGAAAAATGAAACAGAATCTACATCATCAACCGACTGGGTGTGCAGCAATTTCTGGAAAATATTTGATTTCCGTTTCGTAGACGGGCACCCTTTTACAGAAAAGGAAGAGGAAGAGCCTGTTGCTGTAATAACCACCACACTTGCCGAAAGACTCTTTGCAAAACACCAAGTTGCCGGCAAATATATCCGCATAGACACCACGCGGTACAAGATTACAGGCGTAGTAGAACCATCGGCAACCGGCATAGAGAGCGCTTACACAAACAGTGAAGTATGGGCTTCGGCATACTATGTCAATCCCAAAAACAGCGATAAAGACAACCTCGACGGCGAGAACATAGTCTATATGCTTGCAAAAACACCACAGCAATTAAATGAGCTTAAAGAGGAGGTGATGGTAATATTCCGCAGGGAAATTCAACAGCGTTCAAAGAAAAATTCAGAATTTTACCTAACAATCTTCGAACATTGGGAACATGCCTTTTATCTATACAAAACCAATGGAGAGGTTGCCAACCTGTTCGAAGGCATTGCAAAATACCTTTATGCGATACTCGCCTTCCTGTTCATCCCCGC
>CAZXIQ010000294.1:0-2250 GCA_964640785.1 uncultured Bacteroidaceae bacterium
GGCTGAATACATGCGCCGTATGAAAGAAATGGCAGCCATACAACCGGGTATGAGTTTCTATGGAGACATGGCTGACATGTACACAGTTGTTCTTAACGAGGAGCATCCATTGATCAAACGTGTACTTACAGATGCCGAGGCCGGTTGTAGCGACAAATTACAACCCCTTGACAGCGAAAATAAAACTCTCGAGAATCGTCGTAAAGAACTTTACGATGCTCGCAAGGATAAGAAAGAGGATGAAATTCCTCAAGCGGAAAAAGACGAACTTGTCGATGTTGAACAAAAAATCACTAAAATAAAGAGTGACAAAGAGGCTATTCTTGCCGAGTATGCTGTTAGCGACAAATATGTACGTCAATTAATTGATATTACACTTTTGCAAAATAACATGCTGACAGGTGAGGCATTGAACAATTTTGTCAAACGCAGTATAGAACTGATGAAGTAATTCAATAAGATATTTTTTTTGAGCATGGTGGCGATTGCATTAACAACAATCGCCACCATGCTTTTTTATACTCATTGTGATTATTGACACAACAGAAAAAGTCTTGTAGGTATTTTTGAAGATTTAAATAAAAAAACAGTCAGAAATGTTAATCCTGCAACCTCATACTCTTGATTTATATTTTCTTTTGCAGAAAAAATCAATGAGTAAAAATATTTTGTTCAGCGATACATGCTGGAGGTCACATCTGATGCGTGAAACAACCGAACGAAAATCGGCTGACGAACTTAAAGAGGATAAAAGTAACAGAGAATTAAGATAATACAAGAATGGGGTTAGTATGAATGATTTTATAACTTTTATAAAAGCAGCAATAATCGGCGTACTTTCGGAGTTGCTTGCTTTCTTTGCTCCCATTGAGGGGAATTTCATTGCACTTGTGTGGCTCTTCGGCCTGAACTTTTTGTTCGGGCTGTTGAGCGACGTGTTGCGCGGCAGAGATTTTTCCATGCGTAAGGCTATTACCTGTATTACGCATGCGGCGATGTTTTTTGCTCTGTGTGCGTCGCTTTTCGGAATAGGCTATTTCCAGAATGTGTGCGAAGAGATGCTTAACCAATGTGTTTCGTCGTTCTGCTGGATTCTTGTCTACTGCTACTCGACTAATATTGTGCGCAACATTCGCAGTGTGTTGCGCTGTGACACACCGGCCTACAAAGCTATGGATTTACTTTATAGTACACTGACGCTGGCTTTTGTGAAGGCTTTGCCTTTTGTAGCAGAAATTATTAAACAGAGAAAGGAGGAGCGCGATGCGGATAAGTGAGAATGGGTTGCAGAGTATTGTTGCCTTTGAGGGCATGGAGCTTAACGCTTACAGGTGTCCGGCCGGTGTGTGGACGATAGGTGTCGGGCATACGGGCTTTGTGGATGGAGTGCCCATCGGCCGGGGTATGATGATTACTCAAGCCGAGGCGATGAGGTTGTTGCGTGAGGATGTGGAGCGTTTCGAGCGCTACCTGAACAGGCAGCCGTTTGCAAAAAGATTGACACAGGGGATGTTTGATGCTCTTGTTAGTTTCATCTTTAATGTGGGTAGCGGAGCCTTTCAGACTTCGACGATGCGCCGTAAGCTGTGCGTAGGTGCTCCGGCCGAAGAGGTGGCCGCCGAGTTTGGCAAATGGGTTTATGGCACTGTGAATGGCAAAAAGGAGCGTCTGTCGGGGTTGGTGAAACGGCGCGAACGTGAACGGGTGATGTTTCTTGGTGGTGTTTGATTTATTTTTTTATATTATGAAAAATCTTTCCTATATTTTACTATTGGCACTGCTTATTGGTAGTTGCACTACTGCAAAATATGTTCCTGTGGAGACGGTGCGCGTGGATAGTCTGTTTGTCGCAAAGGCGCAGCGCGACAGTATTTTTGAGCGGGACAGTGTGTTTGTGGCTGTCAAGGCTGACACTGTTTTTTACACTCGCACGCAGTATCGTTACCGTGACAGGGTTGTACGCGACACTGTTTTTCGCTTGAAGTGCGACACTGTGACTAAGGTGGTGGAGGTTCAGAAAAAACTCTCTTTCTGGCAGCAAAGGAAATTGGAGCTTGGAGGGGTGGCGATACTGATTATTCCACTGATGATAGTGATAATAGTTTTAAGAAAAACGGTGTGTAAATCATTGTAAATAGAAACTATTTATATCTAAATGCAATAATATTTCGGTATTATTATTTACTCAAAAAAAGAAAGGGACTATCCATAATTTTGTGTAAATAGAGATTACAGGGTTCAAGATACGAA
>CAZXIQ010000295.1:0-2233 GCA_964640785.1 uncultured Bacteroidaceae bacterium
CTTGGTATAACTGCCTGCATGATGCCTAAACCTATGGAATCTAAAATTGATAAGACAAATTTCGACACCACGATGAGGCCCGGTGACGACTTTTATGAATATGTAAATGGCGGATGGATGAAAAAAAATCCTTTGACGGCCGAGTATGCCCGTTACGGACAGTTTGATGCCCTTGCCGAAAAAAATCGCGAGCAGTTGAAAGAACTTGTGCTGGAACAGGCGGCACAAAAAAATGTACCCGAAAATTCAAATGCCAAGAAAATTGGCGACCTTTACAATCTGGCGATGGACAGCGCACGCCGCAACGCCGAGGGGTATAACCCCATAGTGCCGCTACTCGAAAAGGTTGCGGGGGTAAAAAATAATAGAGATGTGTTACCACTGACCGCCGAATTTATGCGTCAGGGAATTTCGGGGTTTTTCCATGTATTTTTCGAAGCTGACATAATGAACAGCAAAAACAATCTTCTGCAAATATACCAAGGAGGATTGTCGTTGCCCGAGAAAAGTTACTATTTCGACGAGGATAGTGCAACAGTGAACATACGCGAGAAATTCCGTGAGCATGTGGTTAAGATGTTCAAACTGTGCGGGGTAGAGGAGCAACAGGCTGTTAAAAATATGGAGGCTGTCATGCGTGTCGAAACACGTATAGCCGAAAAATCTTACGATAATGTCCAGCAGCGCGACCCGGCTGCCAATTACCATAAATTTACATACGACTCGCTCACACAAGAGTACCCGACTATTGCGTGGGAACAGTTCTTTGATAATCTTGGCATAAAAGATATCAAGGAATTGAACGTGGCACAGACAGCGCCCATTGCCGAGGTTGCAGCCATACTTGCCGACTTACCGCTTGGCGACCTTGTGGCGTACATGCAGTGGAACATTATAAACAGTACGGCCGGTGAGATGAGCGATGCTCTCAGCGAACAGAATTTCGATTTTTACGGTCGCACATTGAGCGGTACGCAAGAGCAACGCCCACGTTGGAAACGTGCCCTTGGCGCAGTGAATGCCGCTCTTGGCGAGGCTGTCGGCCAGTTGTATGTGGCAAAATATTTCCCTCCCGCAGCCAAGGAGCGTATGCTTGAACTTGTGCGTAACCTGCAAGTTGCGCTGGGCGAACGTATTAATGCACAAGAGTGGATGAGCGACAGTACCAAAAAATTTGCTCACGAAAAGCTAAACACATTCCGAGTGAAGATTGGTTATCCCGATAAATGGAAAGATTATAGCAAACTTACAATCGACCCGGCCGACAGCTATGCAGCAAACTGTCGTCGTATATCGCAATTTATGTGGGACGATGTTATTTCCCGCAAACACAACAAGCCTGTCGATGCAGATGAATGGTACATGACTCCGCAGACGGTTAATGCTTACTACAACCCCACTACAAATGAAATTTGTTTCCCTGCCGGAATTTTGCAATATCCGTTCTTTGACATGCAGGCCGACGATGCTTTCAACTATGGTGCCATAGGTGTGGTTATCGGGCACGAAATGACACACGGATTCGACGACCAAGGTCGCCGTTTCGACAAGAATGGTAATTTTACCGATTGGTGGACCGAAAAAGATGCCGAGAGTTTCACGGCTCGTACAAAAGTCATCATAGACCATTTTAATAAAATATATGTACTTCCGGACATGAAGGCTAATGGCGAGCTTACGGTTGGCGAGAATATTGCCGACCATGGTGGTCTTACAATCTCCATGCAAGCTTTCCGCAATGCTACAAAAGAGGCTCCTTTGTCCACGCTTGACGGATTTACGCCCGAACAGCGTTTCTATCTTGCTTATGCCAATGTGTGGGCAGGAAATATACGCGACGAAGAGATACGCAACCGTACAAAGAGCGACCCCCACTCTCTGTCACGTTGGCGTGTGAATGGTACGCTGCCTCATATTGAAGATTGGTACAAGGCTTTTGGCATTACCCCTGACGATAAGCTGTATATACCTGAAAATGAACGTTTGAATATTTGGTAAAAAGTAAATTATGCCGTTAAAAGTACCGACAGGACTACCCGCGCTCGACAAGGTGCGTGCCGAGGGAATAAAGATTGAGGAGTTAAAGAGTGTTACTCCCGACACTTTAAAGGTGGCGTTGCTCAATATTATGCCCACAAAAGAGACAACAGAGGCCGACTTTATACGTCTGCTTGCAACGTCGTCGCGCAACATTGAGCTGACGCTTGTGAAACTCGACACGTACGTACCCAAA
>CAZXIQ010000296.1:0-2214 GCA_964640785.1 uncultured Bacteroidaceae bacterium
GTAGCCGAGCGCAATATTTTTATGTCTTTTAATTTTTATCGGACAGTAATAAAAAGAAATAAATGCTCTGAAGTATTAACACTTCGGAGCATTTATTTTATCGTATTCTACCATCCTCCGCCGGGAAGATTGCTTGCATTGTAACCCTCGTCTTTGCCGTGCATGCCGCCGAATGGTGGAGGCGGGAAAGGCATTTTGCCATTGCTGGGTAGTGGGAAACGTTTTTTTATGCTGTCGGGAATATTATTAATGTCGAATGGTGGCGGTGGTGGCATTCCCGGCTTGTGCTGAAAGTTGGGTGGTGGCATTCCGGGCGCACCCTGTTCTGCGCCAAATGGCGGTGGCATTGAGCCTTTGTTTATATCTGTTGTGTCGGCCGAAATTGTTTCTACTTCTCCCTTGGCGTTGATTTTTGTTATCAAGGTGGCGAGGGTGAATTTATGTTCACCGCCCGTTGCCGTACATTTGCCTTTGTCAAATAGTCCGTTGCCAATATGGTTGCCGTCTGTAAGCGTGTCGCTGATGGACAATGTGTATGTAGCATCTTTGCGTAGCTGGGGTGAGGATATTACTACTCCTGCATGGTTGATGCTGCGTGGTAGTTTATATGATAGGATTATATCTTCTTTTTCGTTGCATAGGTTGATGTATTTGTCGCGTTGCAATTCGATGCCGCTCCACACAACTGTTTGTTGCGTTGATAGTCTGTTGCGTGGAATGTTTGGTGTGTTTCCCATCATGCCTCCTATTGAGACCACTGTTCCGCCGGTGATGCGCAGGTTGCCGTCAAAGTCGCAGTCGATGCCTTGTTCGGGGCCTCCGCTGCCGTTTGTTATTATTGTTCCGCCATTTATTATTATTCCGGCGTTGCCATCAATTCCGTCATTTTGTGCAGAGTAGGCATATAACTTGCCGTCGTTCATTGTCAGGTCGCCTCCGCTGTTTATGGCATCGTCTGTTGCATATACATATATGTTTGCATCGCCCGAAATTACAATCTCATCCTTTGACTCTATTCCTTCGCAACGTTCGCCTTTGCCAAATACAAGTACCTCTATTTTGCCGCCGTTTATGGCAATGGTGCTGTCACACTTTATTCCTTTTGCCGAGGCGTGTGCGTCGGTTATTGTCGGGTGGACAATGTCCTCGCCATGGTTTCTTACAAGCAGAATACCGCCGTTCATCTGCATCTTTCCGTTGCAGTTTATGCCTTTGCCTGCTGTTGCGTGATTCTCGATGTTCAGATAGCCACCGCCAATGTACATTGCTTTGTCGCATTTTATGCAGGCATTCGAGCTGTAATCGGCCTTTTTGGGTGAAAATATGGCGTCGCCTTCGGTAAGTATCGACAGCGAGCCGTCCAATATATACACCGAACCTTTGGCGTTGAATCCGCGAGAGGCGTTGCCGTTTGTCTTTATGGAAACGTTGCAGCCGTACATGTATATATCTGTCGCCTGTATGCCGTCGCCTTTTTCGTCTGTGGTTGAAAGTGATATATTTCCATTGATGAGTAGTACATTTCCTCGTTTCACCTTTATGGCGTCTTTGGCGGCTTTTATGCGTATGTCTCCTTTGATGACAGCTATTCCACCGGTGGTGGATATTGCATCGCGGGCTGAATTTTCTACGACAAGGGTAATGTCATTGATAAGTAACCGGTTGTTGCTATGTATGGCGAAACGACGTTTGCCGCAAAGGGCAATCTTGCCACCGCCGCACAGTACAAGGTCGCCTGTCGTTTCTATTGCTGCCGCCGTTTTTGAAATGTTGGCATTCTGTTCGTTGGGGCTATCTACCAAATAGTTCACAGCCTGTCCTGTACATTGCAGGAATGCAACCTCGCGACACTCTATTTTTATAGGAGTGCTGTTACGCGAGGCGAGTGCCACTCCGTTAAGGGTTATAAGTACCGAATTGTTACTTACTATCGAGAAACTGCCATCGTCGCAGTGTCCCGACAAACGAAATTCTACGCCTGTAAGGTGCGATACAAAATGTATGTTTTTGCCATCGCTCTGCGCAGAAATTCCTTGTGGCAATTTTGAATGTTGCACAGTGCTTTTGTCGAAGATTACATCTACAACGTGGCTGAATTTTTCTTTGTCGAGGTTGTATTTTTCCTCTAATATGGGTTTTTCTTTGGGAATACTGTCTAATATGTTGTAACTTGTGTTTACAGACATTTTTCTTTCGCCACATGCAACTATTAGC
>CAZXIQ010000297.1:0-2205 GCA_964640785.1 uncultured Bacteroidaceae bacterium
AGCTGCGCTCATTGCGTGTGAAAATAAATTTTCACCCATTCGCTTGCATAACTTTCGCTCGTTTGTTACTATATTTGCATTTAACTGTGAATGTGTGTTACAAGCAAGATGGCTGATAGAAAAAAGAGAGACAACAAAAAAGTGCGTATCATAAACTTGGGAAAGATACGCGACAAGCGCGGCAACCTTTCGGTTGTCGAGTCGGGTGTTTCTCTGCCGTTTGAAATTGCACGCACATATTGGGTCTATGATGTTCCCGGGGGCGAGGCGCGTCAGGGGCATGCTTACTACAAGAGCGAGGAGTTTATTATTGCTCTTTCGGGCAGTTTCGACCTTTTGGTAGACGATGGTAGCGAACGTGTGACTTTTCATCTTGACCAATGCAACAAAGGTGTTTATGTTCCATCGGGTACGTGGCGCCATTTGCTCAATTTTGCAACAAATTCCATTGCGTTGGTGGTAACTTCCACTGCTTACAGCCCCAAGGATTATATTCGCGATTACGATGCGTATGTTGAACTTAAAAACAGCGGTAAACTATGAAAAAGGCAACTATTGACGATTGTCGCATCATAGAGCTTGGGCGCCATCATGGTGCAAAAGGCAACCTTACCGAGGTTCAGAATGGTAGGGTTGCAGGCTTTGATATTGAGCGTCTCTTTTTCATATACGATATTCCCGGTGGGGCGTCGCGCGGCGGTCATGCTCATAAAACTCTTCGCGAACTTATCGTGGCGGCCTCGGGTAGTTTCGATGTTTATGTACACGATGGTGTGCGCGAGCATACGTTTCATCTTAACCGCCCTTCGCAGGCTTTGTTGCTCTCGGCCGGGGTGTGGGAAGAGTTGCGTAACTTTTCGAGTGGAGCAGTGGCGCTTGTGCTTGCCTCGCAACATTATGACAGCGAGGACTATATTCGCAATTTTGATGAATTTATCGACTATAAAAAATAAAAATGATTACCTACCTTCCGCTTAAACAGATAACGGCCTCTTTCGAACCGCAAATAACCGATGCTGTGTGCAGGGTTGTAGAGCGTGGCTGGTTCCTCTTGGGCGAGGAGTGTGCAGCTTTCGAGAGTGAGTATGCAGCCTACATTGGCAGCAATCGCTGTGTGGCGTGTGGCAACGGCTACGATGCTCTGTGGCTCATACTGCGCGCTTATCGTCAAATGGGGGTGCTGAACGATGGCGACGAGGTGCTTGTCCCTGCAAATACATTCATTGCCTCGGTGCTTGCAATAACAAACAACAATCTTGTTCCTGTGTTTGTGGAACCGAATGCTGCAACCTATCTTGTAGGTGAGCGTGAACTTCGTGCGGCTGTAACTCCGCGTTGCAAGGCCTATATGATGGTGCATCTTTATGGTGGGTGTGCATATAGCGATGCGATAGGTGATTTTTGCCGCGAGCGGGGTATTAAGATAATCGAGGATAATGCTCAGGCACATGGCTGTCTGTATGCGGGTGAGCGTCGCACCGGCTCATTGGGCGATGCTGCGGGTCACAGTTTCTACCCCGGTAAGAATTTAGGCTCTTTGGGTGACGCAGGTGCCGTAACTACCGACGATGATGCTCTTGCCGAGGTTATAAGCTCGTTGCACAATTATGGCAGTTCACAAAAATATGTCCACACTCATGTGGGGGTAAACAGTCGCATGGACGAGATTCAGGCGGCAGTGTTGCGTGTCAAGTTGCGTCGTCTCGACGAGGATAATGCACGTCGTCGGGCAATAGCTCTCAGGTATATTGGCGAAATAAAAAATCAGTCGGTGCGTCTGCCGCATGTCGATGATATTAACGCGCATGTATTTCACATATTTCCGCTGATGTGTGCCGCTCGCGACACATTGCAGAAACATCTTGCAGCCCTCGGCATTCAGACCCAGATACATTATCCGTTGCCGCCGCACAAGCAAGAGTGTTATTCACAATGGGGCAATATGTCGTTTCCCGTAGCCGAAAAACTATCGGCCGAGGAACTGAGTTTGCCGCTGCATCCGTTGCTGACCGATGATAATATAGACGAAATTGTAGCTGCAGTCAATGGATTTTAAATTTCATTTTGTGCAATTAATGCAATAAAACAGCTAAAAATTTGCATTATCCGACAAAATGCCTTATCTTTGCACAGCTTTTCAAAAGAAAGCACATTAAGGATTGTCCTATGGTGTAATGGTAGCACAACAGGTTTTGGTTCTGTTTG
>CAZXIQ010000298.1:0-2181 GCA_964640785.1 uncultured Bacteroidaceae bacterium
GAGCTTTACCTGCTGTGAGGTAGGGTTTTACGCTGGGCCATACTGCAATCTGAGCTGCGTCAGAGAGCAACATACATACGATAGTTCCTTTCTCGGCTGCCTCCTCGATAGAGAAAAGTGTTTCGCCGGGAACCCATCCGTCTTTAACTGCTTTGTCGTATGTCTTACCCTCGCGCTGACCAACGATTACGTTAAAGCCATTGTCGCGCAAGTTACATGCCTGACCGGGGCCCTGTACGCCATAGCCGAGCACTGCGATTGTTTCGTTTTTCAATACCTCGCGAGCTTTCTCAAGTGAAAACTCTTTTGAAGTCATCACATTTTCGATGACTCCGCCAAAATTCAATTCTGCCATAATTTTTTTATTTTGTTAAAAGTTTTTTTATTGTCTGTTTATGCATTTGCGCTTAGCATCTTCGTTGAAGAGCTGTTCGCTTAGGTCTTCTGTGTAGTCTCTTGATATTGCCACACGCCCCGATTTTACGTACTGCAACAGGCACTGCTCGGCAACAAATTCTTTGTACAGGGTTATAATCTCTTCGGTCTTGCCGGTTTTTTCGACAAGTACGTAGGACGAGTTTATCTCTAATACTCGGGCGTTGTTGTGACGTATTATTTTAGATACCTGCTTGTTGTTGAGCATCTTGGGAGTGGATATTTTGTAGAGGGCAACCTCTTGCATGAATATCTCTTTGTCTGTGTAGTAGTCGGCTTTTACAACATCTATTCTTTTTTCGATGCGTTTGGCCACCTTTTTTATTGTTTCTTCGTCCGACCACAATGTTATTGTGTAACGGTGTACGCCCTCGATGGATGATGATGATACGTTTAGTGTCTCTATGTTCATCTGACGACGTGTAAACTCAGCGGTAACCTGATTCAAGAGACCCGCTATATTTTCGGAATATACAATTAATGTGAATAATTTTTTCTCCATAGTAGTGTCTTTTCTGAATCAGATTTTTTACTCAAATACCATTTCGTTCACCGATGCTCCCGGAGGGGTCATGGGCATTATGTTCTCTTCTTCCATCACTGCTACGTGCAACAGGAATGCTCCTTCTGTTTCGAGCATCTCTTTTATTGCGTCGTCAAGCTCGGCGCGGTCGCTTACTGTTCTCGAGGGGATGTTGTATGCCTCGGCTATTTTGTTGTAGTCGGGGTTGAGCATGGGGGTCCATGCGTATCGTTTGTTGAAGAACATCTCTTGCCATTGGCGTACATTGCCAAGGTAGTTGTTGTTGAGCAGTATTATTTTTACCGGGGCGCCTTGCTCCATGATGGTGCCAAACTCCTGTATGTTCATCTGCAATCCTCCGTCGCCGCTGAAGATACATACGGTGCGGTCGGGTGCGCCGAATGTTGCTCCTATTGCTGCGGGCAGGCCGAATCCCATTGTTCCCAAGCCTCCTGATGTGAGTACGCTGTGGGGCTTTGTGAACTTAAAGTAGCGGCACGACATCATTTGGTTCTGACCAACGTCGGTAACAAGTATTGCGCTGTTGCCTGTCGCCTCGCTGACGCGTCGTGCAACTTCGCCCATTCTTATGGGGCCTCCGTCGGGGTGCAGGGCGGGGCGTATGGCTTTTTCCTCTTCAATAGCTGCGTAGTCGGCGAAACTGTCTATCCACTCTTTGCGGTCGATATTTTCGAGCTGTGCAGTGATTAACGGCAGTGTCTCTTTGCAGTCGCCTATTACGGGAATGTCGGCGTGTACATTCTTGCTTATCTCCGATGGGTCAATGTCAAGATGTATGACCTTTGCCTGTTTTGCGTATGTCGATACAAGGCCTGTCACGCGGTCGCTGAAACGCATACCCACTGCTATAAGTACGTCGCAGTTGTTGGTATTTACGTTGGGGCCTAAGTTTCCGTGCATGCCCAACATACCCATGTTCAATGGGTGGTCGCTGGGGAGTGCCGAAAGGCCAAGCAGTGTGCGTCCGACGGGAAGGTTGGCTTTTTCGATGAAATCTTTAAGTTCTTCGTGTGCGTTGGCAAGCTCCACGCCTTGTCCCACAAGTACCAAAGGACGAGCGGCGCGGTTTATGAGTGCTGCGGCCTCGGCAATGGCTTTTTCATTGGGCTTGGGGTAGGGCACATAGCTTCTTATGTAATCGACCTTCATAGGCTCGTATGCCACCTTTGAGGTTTGTGCATTTTTTGTAAAGTCGAGCACAA
>CAZXIQ010000299.1:0-2176 GCA_964640785.1 uncultured Bacteroidaceae bacterium
AGTTCTCACCACGTAATTTTTATTCAAAAAGCGCCACTTTTGGCATCATTACCCTAATTTACAATCAATTCAATATACGATTGTGTATTTATTATGGCGTAAGAGAGGAACAATTTTCGACTAATTCTCATCAATAATCTCAACCTTATCCTCAACAAGCTCTGCCCCACCCTTATTATTCTCCGAGAATTTAACAAATAAAGTGTTTATCATGTCCGACAAAGCGGTTACTATCGCTCCCACACCCAATATCATAAAGGGTACCGAGGCCGCCTCGAACGGATTGAGCAAAACTATTACCCCCGTAAGCAATATAAGTGCAGGAAGGAAAAAGAGCAATCCCGAGACTTTTACTCGTCTTTTAGCCATGAGCAGACTTATAAGTTGCGTGCCTCCCATAACCACCATTGCACCTCCAAGCACCCACATTATTATTGTCACGAAAAAAGCCGGTTGAAGAAACATCCACAGCCCCAGCACCAGACTACCGATAGCCATAATGGGAACAACCACTGCCGACGAGGCAGCACTCCCGGACCGACGCAGTTTGGGAATTAAAAACAACGTAAGCGTAAAAATTCCGGGTAACATGAACAATACACCCAGACACATTACTATCAAAGGCATTGCCTGTTCGCGCAACGCAAGTAACAAAATACCTATTGCAGCCGTCGTGAGACTGCGCACACATAATTGTAGCATAGTTATTGATTTTATTTCCTTTTTAAATTGAAAAATCCGTTTCATACTCTACGACGACAAAGTTATTAAAATTTATATAATAATCAACATATATCACAAACATCCAATCAAGAAGTTGTTTTTTATATTAATAAACTGTTTAAATTTATATCCTTGAAATTAAAACAGTTTCACAAACAACCCCATATAAAAAAGAGAATAAGCCGATTGCAAAAAACATCAGACAACCCTCTTCATCGCATAGAAAAAACAGAAAAACAGGAAGAATTGTTTCACACCACCCCATCGTCCACGCAGAGCGTAAAGACATAATCGCTCTCGACAAAATAATTTACAGGCAGTTTTTTCATCAAAACACCTTTGTCCACATAAGAAATTGAAAAATCGCCGGACGTACCTACCACAAATGGCGAAACATAAAAATTTTCAGAGTAACTACCACCCTTGTTACCCACAATCTTGTAAAAACTCTCCTTTGCCGACCAATGCAACAACATTGCTACAAGCTCATTACCTTTGTCAATAGAATCAATCTCGGCACTGTTAAGGAAACGACTATACAGTTTCAGAACTTTTGTTCCGAACACTTCAACATCTACCCCCACATTAAGTTCACGGTGCAACGCCACAGCCACATAACCGGCAGTGTGAGAAATACTTATATACTGTGACCCACCGCACAGCAAGGGCTTTCCCGAATCGGAATAGCAAACCTCGGCCTGCTGCCCGATAAGATTTTTTATGAGAATGCGCGCTGCAAGCCACTCGCAACGACGTTTTTCGTTACCAAAATGCTCTATTGCATATTCCACCAAGGAAACATCATTACACAAAGCAGAAAGTTCGGAAAAAGACTCGTCGAAACGGCACACAGCCCACTCCAAAGAGGCATCCTTATAATGATGACATATACGCATACGAAACAATACTATTGCTGCACGTCACCCTTATCCTCCCCGCCCCCGGAAGTTACAACCTTTATTTTTACAATACGATGCTGACTACGTTGCATAACCTCAAAGGTTATTCCATTGCAATGCAACGTCTCGTGCAACAAAGGAAACTCACCCTTAATCTCGAGCAACAACCCGGCAAGCGTATCGGCCTCACCTGCAACCTCATCAAAATCATCCGAGTCGAGCTTCATAATCTTATAAAAGTCGGCAAGCAACACTTTTCCATCAAAAATAAAAGTATGTTCATCTATACGCTCATACGGCAAATCAGTCTCGTCAAACTCGTCATTAATCTCGCCCACAATTTCCTCGACAATATCTTCAAGCGTCACAAGTCCCGAAACACCACCAAACTCATCGACAACAATCGCCATGTGCACACGCACCGCCTGAAAATCACAAAGCAAATCATCAATCTTCTTTGTCTGAGGAACAAAATAGGGCTGACGTATCAGTGTCTGCCACTTGAAAGTCTCGCCACGATTAAGATAAGGCAAAAGATCTTTTATATACAGCAC
>CAZXIQ010000300.1:0-2156 GCA_964640785.1 uncultured Bacteroidaceae bacterium
ATACATCTTCTAATCGCCAAATTTTCGGAGTATCTCGAATAAATAGCAAACGCTAGTTAATAATATATATGTTAAATTTCTTCTTTTTTCGGCCTTTTTAAAGTTTAATGTTAGATAGAGACAAAGATAATGAAAGGTAAGAACATTCCAAACCTTACTAAAAAACAAAAAGATGAAAAATGTTAAATTATTGAAATTGTCTAGGCATTTATTGCAAAGAACAGCAACCCTACTGATTGGATATTATCCGACACTAATATTAAGTTACCGTCAATTTGGTATAATAAATACGCAATCAGATATTGAACAGACATTAATTTATATGTTTTTTCGATTAATCTTGATACTGTCGAGCAAACGTCTGACGTCGGCGCGTAACTTTTCGTATGGCGGACAATTTTTGTAGTTTACATTGCGTTTCAATGCAAATGCAATGTCGCATTGACTGTTGCGATAGGCCGAAAGTTCATTGGTGTATTGTACACGGTGATAGGCAAGGCGTTGAATCTCCTCTTCGCGGGCGTGGCGCAAGCTGCGACACAAAGGGTTGAGTATGCGCAGCACAACTCCATTTACCAGATGATGCCCTTGTATATATAAATATGTATTCTCTTCTGTGACCCCCAATGTTAAAAGCTCGGCCTTGACCGATTCTAATTTACCTCGCAGGTCGGGGCGGCGTCGCGAAAGCAGTGTAAGGTTGTGCTTTACACGCTGGTTCAACTGTTTGAGCGATTGTTCGGGGTGTCCCAAATTGAATGATGTCAGACGCACAATCTCGCTGAATTTCAGCAGAGGCATTGTGTTAAGGTCGTGTGCGCGATAGAGCATTATGTTCCACACAAATAGCGGGAAACATATACGTGAGTACATTTTCATAAATTCGGCAATGTCCAGCAATATTGTGTCGTTGAGAGTACTTTGCACGCATACTTGATGCAGGCTCTCGGCGTAGCATTGATAATTTTCTATTGCATAAACGTATGTGTGCAGTATGTATGGGCTTTCTATCATGCGTCGCGAAGTGTCCGTTGCGCCCTGTAAAAGATAATCATAATCGCTATCCACACAGGCTATCATGTTGTTGCCGAATGCTGAACCTAACATGTTCATCATTGCCTGTTTTTTGCCTTTTGACAGGTTGGTGCGTGCGGGGAGCATAACTTCGAAATGAATTTTCTCATTTTCGAACTCATCGAAAAGTGTGCGCCAAAAGGAAATATCGTCATAGCTCTCGACGTATGCGACTATGCGGTGTCGGGCTTTCTTTGGGCGTAGAGCATTTGCTGCTGCCACAAAGTCCGAGTTTAGATATTTCGTCAGTGGTTTTGGTTTCATAGCAATTATAAGAAACTGTTTGAATTTCTAAAATAATTTCTTATAGAGGCCGAATGTTTCGCCATTTTTGAATATAAAAAATGGCGATATATATTTAAACAGCTTCTAAGTTTCCTTTGTCAAGGAGGCATGGTGACGCATTCTTTTTACTGCGTAATATCGGCAATTTCTGTTACTGCATCCACCCATCCGTCCATGATTATTGCCGGGGAGTGTGTGCATAGTATTATCTGTATGTTGGGGTTCAGGGCGCGTATAAGTGTAATGAGGCGTTGTTGCCACTCTATGTGTAGCGAAATTTCCGGTTCGTCCATGAAGAGTGCGCCGGGGCGGCTATCCTGTACCAATGCTGTGAGCAGTATTACCAACATCTGTTTCTCGCCCGAGGAGAGCATGTAAGGGGTCAGTCTTTCGCCATACTGCATGAAGAATATCTCGTTGCTGTCGCGCACGATGGTCTTGCCTGTCTCGCTGAAAAGCTCGTCAATCATGTCCTGAAACATAGTCTTGGGGGTGGATAATTCTCCTGCCTGTCTCTGTTCCTCGGGAGTGCCCGTAGTGAGCATGCGTATGATGCGGTTGCCAATATTTACCTGATAGTTAAGGTAGCGGCGTTGCAGTTGGTAAAGTTGCCAGTCGAGCTCGGTGCGCACATTAACGTCGGACATCTTTTCGAGCAGTTCGCTGTTCAGTACCGGTCGGTCGATACTGCGTATGACGTCGAAATTTATTATAGGGGCCTCGTGGGGGGAAAAAGCGCAAGGTACAACCGCCTCGGGCGATGCGGACAGGCGGTGTGGGCGCCGAGTGTCAGGAGG
>CAZXIQ010000301.1:0-2138 GCA_964640785.1 uncultured Bacteroidaceae bacterium
AGAAATAATAGTTTCTTGAAATAAAGCAAAAAGGGTCGCTGAATTTTTCAGCGACCCTTTTTGCTTTATTTTCTTGCAAGTTTTTGCTATTTTTTTTGTTGTAGAGCGGAAAAATTGTAAATTTGTAGGCTAATGCCTATGAATACACGTGCGCTCGCTTTGCACGTATTTGTAAATGTAAATTGCAATATTTGCGCAAATGATATTCGAGAAGACAAATAACACATTGGTACAGTTGTTTCGTTACGGCTTTGTGGCTGTCGGGGCTTTTGTAGTCGATTATGGCTGTTATTTTTTGCTCTCTTATGTGTTTGCAGTGCAATATCTGGTAGCAGCTTTTATGGGTTTTATGGCCGGAACAACCACCAATTATCTGATATCCAAATATATGGTTTTTCAGGGTGAGCCAAAATCGCGAACCACTGAGGTGTTTTTGGTTTTTCTGATAAGCGGAGTAGGGTTGTTGTGGCTCGAACTTGGACTATATGTGCTTACCGACATATACGGTATACACTATTTGTTGTCGAAGTTGATAATGACAGGGGTTGTTTTTCTCTGGAATTTCTTCGCGCGTAAATTTTTTATGTACTCAAGATTCTTTAATATATTAAAAGGGTCTTAATAAATGTAGAAATGATGAATTGTTATCTGGTTACAGGCGGTGCAGGTTTTTTCGGTTCTATAATGAAAAGAATCCTGCTTAACGGTGGCAATAGAGTTGTCAGCATAGATTTGCAGGGCGACGACCTTGCCGACGACAATTTTATAGCATACAAAGGCGATATTAACGACGATGCTCTTATGGAGCGTATATTCGAAGAGTATAAGTTTGATGCAATTTATCACTTTGCAGCATTGCTCGCCCATGTTAAAAGTGAACTTAAGAATTTGTGGCACGCCAATGTAGACGGTACTGCAAATGTAGCAAAATATGCAGCGAAATATGGTGTGAAACGTGTCATCTTTACCTCCTCTAACTGTTTGTGGGCACAGGATTTTACCCACAAGATAACTGAAGAGGAACTGCCGTGTCCCATAGAAATCTATGGAAAATCCAAACTCGAGGGCGAGAATATTCTGCTTTCGCACGACGAGTTTATATCAATAATTTTCCGTTGCCCCACAATTATGGACGAAGGACGTTTGGGGTTGCTCGGCATTCTTTATCAATTTATTGACGAGGACCGCCGTCTGCCAATGGTGGGAAAGGGTGACAATTACTACCAATTCATATATGCCAAAGATTTGGCAAATGCCTGTTTGTTGGCGCGCGACTACAATCGTTCCGATGTCTTTAACATAGGTTCGGACAATGTTAAGGATTTTCGTACAGTGTATCGCTATGTGATAGAAAAAGCAGGTTCAAAGTCGAAACTTATGTTCCTGCCAAAAGGGCTTATGATTGCGGGAATGAAACTCTGTTTCGCACTGGGAATTTCTCCGCTTGGGCCTTATCAATATAAAATGATAGCCTCGAACTTTGTATTCGACACTGCGAAAATAAAACGCGAGCTTGGCTGGATGCCCACAAAAACCAACGAAGAGATGTTGCTGACAGCATATAATTATTATCACAACAACAAAAATGAGATTCTTTCGCGCAAAGATGTCTCGGCGCACTCGTCAGTTGCCAAGATGGGTATAATAAGAGTTATAAAATGGTTCTGCTAAAGTAATAATATGGCCGAAGAAGGAAAAAAGAGAGCATTGATTGTGGGAGCCGGGCCGGCCGGACTGACTGCCGCATACGAACTGTTGAAAAAGACAGATATTCACCCCATTGTGATGGAGGCGTCCGATGTTGTCGGCGGTATTTCGCAGACAGTGAAGTACAAAGGCAACCGTATGGATATTGGCGGCCATCGTTTCTTCTCGAAGAACACCGCCATCATGGAGTGGTGGAATAATGTGATGCCTGTGCAGGGTGCGCCATCAAAGGATGATATACTTCTTGGTAATAATCAAAAGCCTTTGCGAAAAGGCGGTCCCGACCCGCAAAAAGAGGACAGAGTGATGCTTTACCGCGACCGTGTATCGCGCATATTTTTCCTGCGCAAGTTTTTCGATTACCCTATTTCGCTTAAATTTTCCACTTTTGCAATTATGGGGTTAAAGCGCACATTAAAAGCCGGTGACGG
>CAZXIQ010000302.1:0-1243 GCA_964640785.1 uncultured Bacteroidaceae bacterium
GGACATCATCTTCTTCTGGGTAGCACGCATGATAATGGCAGGCTACGAATACAAAGGCGACATGCCCTTCCGCAACGTATACTTCACAGGTATTGTACGCGACAAGTTGGGCCGCAAGATGAGCAAGTCATTAGGCAACAGCCCCGACCCCCTCGACCTCATCGCCCGCTACGGAGCCGACGGAGTGCGCATGGGTATAATGCTGTCAGCACCTGCCGGAAACGACATACTCTTCGACGAATCGTTGTGTGAACAAGGACGCAACTTCTGCAACAAAATATGGAACGCATTCCGCTTGGTAAAAGGCTGGAACGTCAGTGGCGACATACAACAACCCGAAAGTTCGGCCATAGCAACAGAGTGGTTCAAGGCTACACTTTCTCAAAAAGCAGCCGAGATTGAAGACCTTTTTGGCAAATACCGCATAAGCGAGGCACTAATGAGTGTATACACACTCTTCTGGGACGAATTCTCGGCTTGGTACCTCGAAATGATAAAACCCGCATACGGCTCGCCCATCGACGCAACAACATACGAAACAACCCTTGGATTCTTCAACGACCTGCTGCGTCTGTTGCACCCCTTCATGCCCTTCATCACAGAAGAGCTGTGGCAATCGCTCAGCGAGCGCAAGGAGGGTGAAAGCCTTATGACACAAAGCATACTTGACCTGTGCAAACCATGCGACGAAGAGCTTATTGTCAAAATAGAAGCATGCAAAGAGGTAATAACAAACATACGTAACATACGTACACAGAAGAACATATCTCCACGCACACCGCTCGCACTGCAAATAGTGGGCGACGCTCCGGTAAGAGGTTTCGAAAGCATACTCGCCAAAATGGGAGAACTATCCTCAATAGAGTACGTGGCAACAGCCGACGCATCAGCGGTATCTTTCCGCGTAGGCACAACCGAGTACGCAGTACCCCTTGGCGACCTCATCGACAAAGATGCCGAAATTGCCAAGCTGCGCGAAGAGCTTACCTACCTCGAAGGATTCCTCAAAAAAGTTGAGGCAAAGCTCGGCAATCCAAACTTTGTGGGCAAAGCACCGGAAAACATCATTGCTGCCGAAAAGAAAAAACAGGCCGATGCAAACGAAAAGATAGCGATGCTCAAAGAGAACATACAAAAATTATCCAAATAAGAAGTAAAAAATGGCTTTAGACAAACAAAAAATCATATTTATTTCTCTGTCGGCAATACTGCTGATAGCAGCCATCATCATGGGCGTAATGCT
>CAZXIQ010000302.1:1253-2132 GCA_964640785.1 uncultured Bacteroidaceae bacterium
ATGGACAGCCGCAAGCAGAATGAAGAGATGCAAGAACTTTTTGCCATAGAAAAGGAAGAGCTCGAAAATGAATATTCGAGTTTCGCCACACAATATGACGAACTTCAGATACGCATAACCAACGACTCACTGCAAGATAAACTGGAGCAGGAAAAACTGAAGACACAACAACTGCTCGAAGAGTTGCGACAGACAAAAGCAACCGACGCAGCCGAAATTATGCGACTGAAAAAAGAACTTGCAACCGTACGCGCCGTACTACGCAGCTATGTTGTACAAATAGACTCACTTAACAGAGCCAACGAACAACTGCAAAAAGAAAATAAGCGCGTCAAGGCACGATACAGCGAGGCCACACGTCAAATAGACAAAATAACAGAAGAGAAAGAGAACCTTACAAAAAAGGTAACACTCGCCTCACAATTAGACGCAATAGGCATAAGTTTCACCCCACTTAAAAAGAACGGCAAGACAGCCAAACGCATAAAAGATGCCAAGAAATTCGCCATAGGCTTTACGATAGCCAAAAACATAACATCCGAGACAGGCGAAAAGACCATCTACGTGCGCATACTAAAGCCCGACGAAGATGTACTTGCAAAAAGCCCGAGCGACACATTCGCCTATGAAGGCACAGAACTCAAATACTCAATCAAAAAGTATATAGAATACACCGGCGAAGAGCAGGCAGTAACCGTATACTGGGACATTGAAGAGTTTCTGCAAGCCGGCACATATAAAGTTTACATCTTTGCCGACGGAAACATGATAGGCAGCCAAAGTTTCTCAATAAAAAAATAAAAAAATGAAACGTATACTCGTAACAGGAGGAGCAGGATTCATCGGTTCACACCTATGCGAACGCCTTTTAAACGAAGG
>CAZXIQ010000303.1:0-2121 GCA_964640785.1 uncultured Bacteroidaceae bacterium
CGTTTGAAAAATATTTACGACCTTATAGGCGTAAACTATTGTCGCAAAATAGAGTAAAAAAACACAAACTCGCGTTATTATGAAATTAAGAAAAACACTCTGTTACGCAACCATTGCCGCATGTGCATTATTTACAGCATGCGGCAATGCACCACAACAGGAAATATCTGTTGAAAAATTCGGAGCCGTTCCCAATGACGGAAAAAACGACTTTGAAGCTCTGCGCAGCGCAACAGCCTATTGCCGCGAAAATCCCGGAACAACACTGTTTTTCCCACCGGGAATATACGACATTGACAACGAAAAAGCTCGCAAGATAGAGTTTGAGGCCATCAGCGGTGCATACGGCGAAAATGTGCAAGGCACCCTCTTCCGCCCCGACGGCCCCTACGTCACCGCCCTCGACCTCAAAGGATGCAGCAACACAACCATCAAGGCACACGGCGCTACGCTCTACCTTAACGGCTGGTACGAAGTAATTACCATGCAGGGAGCAAAAAATATAACCCTCGAAGGAATATCAATCCTCTACAACCGTCCCCCCTCGACAATCGGACGCATAGTAGAAACATCGGCCGAGTGGTTCGACGCAGAATTTGACACCGAACGCTACCGCTACATAGAAAGCAAAGTTACAGGACGTCTGCACTTCTTTGACCACATCCGCAACAGGCTCTACACAGGCTGGGCACGTCAGAAAGAACTGCTCGCACCGGGGAAAATACGTTTCCACTCAACAAGCAATCCCCCCGTCGGCGACTACTTTGTGTTGCGCCACGGCGGCCACTACCGTCCGGCCATCATGGTAAAAGAGTGTGAAGATGTTACCATCCGCGACGTAAAAATACACAGTCAGCCGGGCATGGGCATCGTAGGACACCTAACAAAAAATATTATGATTGACAACCTTCAGGTAGTCCCCGAGGTTGGCAGCGTAATATCGTCGAACACCGACGCCACACACTTCACATCATGCTCGGGAACAATCACCATACAAAATTCCAAGTTCAAGGGACAGGGCGACGACTGCACAAACATTCACGGCTACTACTACCGCATGTACCCCGAAGGAGACAACAAAATTGAAATAAAGATAGAAGGAGCCGACCTTCACGCACTATCGCTCGACTACCCCGAAATAGGCGACACAATGGTAGTGATAGACAACAAAAGCATGACCGAGCAAGGACGCTACACAGTGCAGAGCGTAGACACATCATCGGTAGATTGGAAAGTGGTAATAGGGCTCGACCGCCCCATTGAGGCCGAGAAATTCGAAAGTTGCTACATGTGGAACCACACACGTTTCCCCAAAGTACGCATCTACAACAACTCGGTACACAGCCACCTTGCCCGCTCGTTCCTCATCAAGAGCCGCGACGTGATTATCGCTAAAAACTGCATACTCAACAGCACCATCACAGCCATCAAACTCGGCGCCGAGCTTGGATGGCGCGAGAGTGGACCCGCCGAGAATGTCCTTGTCGAAGAGAACTACATTACAGGTTGCGGCTACGCTGCCGGAAAAGACGTACCTTCGTGCATCACACTAAGCACCGAAGCACGCGAACGTCCGCCATTCTTAAACAAAAATATAGTAATTCGCAACAACGTACTCGACACAGATAAGAATGTGGCAATACTTCTTAAGGATGCCGAAAATATTCTCGTCGAGAATAATATGGCAAACAAAAAAGATTATGTAAAAGTGGAAAATTGCCAAAATATTGAGGTTAAATAATCACTAATTATTTAACAATCTATTTCAGCGAAGTATTAATGATAATACTTCGCTGTTTTTTGTTGCACATTAATTTTACATACAAATTACATGTTTGTTATTGCGATTGGGGAACAGAATCTCCAATCGCAATAGTTACTTCCGAAAATACAGCACAATACAAACAAACAAATTTATTTTTATTGCCAAGGCGCAGCCTATTTTATTTAAAGATAGTGCAAACGAGCGAGAAATATAAAGCTTGCTTAAATATTTTTCACAGCGAGTGCAGAATATCTTCGAGTTTACTCAAAGATAGTGCAAACGAGCGAGAAATCAAATAAGCGAATTATTACTGTCCGATAAAAATTAAAAGACATAAAAATATTGCGCTCGGCTAC
>CAZXIQ010000304.1:0-2119 GCA_964640785.1 uncultured Bacteroidaceae bacterium
ATTACGGTGCGCAACGCGACCCTAATGCGTACGGAAAGACGATGATATTACATGGGTTGCAGGTGCCACATACACAGGCAATATGAAAGAGTGCCTCTTTGCTCCTGCCACCTTCACAGGAGGATTGGAATACCAGAATAACAGCCTGCACGACATTATGACAGGTTACAACCGCGACATGAAACAGGACGTGCGCATAGCAAGCATGTTTGTGCAGAACGAATGGAACATGAATCTTTTCTCGTTGCTTGTGGGTGCGCGCATGGACAAGCACAACCTTATAGATAACCTTATATTAAGCCCGCGCGTGAATCTGTTGTTCAAGCCCAACGATAATTTGCAGGCGCGCCTCACCTACTCGACCGGATTCCGCGCACCGCAAGCATACGACGAGGACCTTCACGTTACGGCGGTCTGTGGCGAGGGTGTGCAGATAAGGCTCGCCGACGGACTGAAGGAGGAGCGCTCGAACAGCTTCAGCGGCTCCATCGACTGGACCACACAGTTGGGACATTGGCAATCGAACATTTTGCTCGAAGGATTCTACACAGGATTGAGCGACGTATTTGTACTGGAAGATGTTGGCACAAACGACGAAGGCTTTGTGATGAAAGAGAGACGCAACGGCAGCGGCGCAAATGTTTACGGCGTAAATCTGGAAACAAAATTTGCACACGGCAAGGATGTATCGGTGCAGTTAGGAGCAACAGCTCAGCGCAGCCGCTACAAACGCCCCGAAGTGTGGACCGAGGTTGATGGAGTGGAACTTACAACCAAACGTATGCCCCGCACGCCCGACCTTTATGCTTATCTTACGCTGACAACCGCCCCCTTCAAAAATTTCGAAGCGTCACTCTCGGGCACATACACAGGCGAAATGATTGTACCCCACTATGCCGGATTCATTGAAAAAGATCGCATGGAAAATACTCCCGACTTTTTCGACCTTAACCTTAAACTGAACTACACATTTATTCTGCGCGACCACATTAAGCTGCAATTAAACACAGGCGTACAGAATATTTTCGACAGTTTCCAGAAAGACCTCGACAAAGGAGAGTTCCGCGACTCGGGATATTTCTACGGCCCCACACAGCCGCGCACCTTCTTTGTGGGCATGAAAATAATGAATTAACAGACCATAATGTACCAAAATACCGTTTTTTGCACGAATTAAAGAAAAATTTCTTTAATTGTTTTGCGGATTAAATAAAAAGTTTTATCTTTGCACTTGGAGAACTTCGGCAAGCCTGCAAACGCCCCACAGCCATTATTGTCCGCCTCCACAAGAAAGAGCAACGACAACCGGACGGAGCGCACAGGTTAAGTTCTTGGTTTTTCATGAAATAATTATTGTAATATAAATTTTAATCTTTTAATTTATGGCACAGATTGATCTTACCAAGTATGGTATTACCGGTACAACGGAGATTGTTTACAACCCTTCGTATGAGCAGCTTTTTGCTGAGGAGACAAAACCGGGTCTCGAGGGTTTCGAAAAAGGTCAGGAAACTGAGCTTGGTGCAGTAAACGTGATGACAGGTGTATACACAGGTCGTTCACCCAAAGACAAATTCATTGTATACGATGAGACTTCAAAAGACACTGTATGGTGGACTTCTGAAGAGTACAAAAACGATAATAAACCCCTCTCTACAGAGTCGTGGAACGCTCTTAAAGAGATTGCTCAGAAAGAGCTTTCAGGCAAAAGACTTTTCGTAGTAGACGCATTCTGCGGCGCTAACCCCAGCACACGTCTTAAAGTACGTTTCATCATGGAGGTAGCATGGCAGGCTCACTTCGTTACAAACATGTTCATCCGCCCCACAGCCGAGGAACTTGCAGCATTCGGCGAGCCCGACTTTGTAATCTACAACGCATCAAAAGCTACTGTACCCAACTACAAAGAGCTTGGTCTTAACTCGGAGACAGCAGTTGTATTCAACCTCACATCTAAAGAGCAGATTATCATCAACACATGGTACGGTGGTGAGATGAAGAAAGGTATGTTCTCTATGATGAACTACTACCTTCCCTTGCAGGGCATCGCATCTATGCACTGCTCGGCTAACACCAACGGGAAGGGCGAGACAGCGGTATTCTTCGGCCTCAGCGGCAC
>CAZXIQ010000305.1:0-2112 GCA_964640785.1 uncultured Bacteroidaceae bacterium
CGGGCTATGCAACTGCGAAAAAGGGAAAAACAGGCAAAAAAGAGCATAAAAAGGCGAGTGCTTCTTGCGGATAATGTAATAAACTTTTTTGAAAGAAATTTAAACAGTTTCTAAATAGTTACTAAGTTATAAATTAATTTTTTTTACATGGAACCAATAGCCTTGTGGGTGCTTATACCGTTTGTACTGATGTTGTTGGGTATTGCAGCCGCCCCGCTTGTTGTCCCGCATTGGTGGGAAAAAGATATTAACAAAATTATTTATTCACTTGTGCTGGCTGTGCCGACTATTGCTTATCTGGTGAGTGTAGGGTATACTCATGAGGTTGTGCATCAGATGGTTTACGATTATGTGCCGTTTATTATCCTTGTGGGTACTCTGTTTGTAATTACCGGCGGAATACATATTCGTCTGAACCTGAATCCCACTCCTTTTGCCAATACTTTAATGTTGCTTGTGGGTTTCATGCTTGCGTCGCTTATGGGTACGACGGGTGCGGCTTTATTGTTGGTGCGTCCTTTGTTGCGTATGAACGAGCATCGTGCCCATAAAGCCCATTTGATGCTGTTTCTTATTGCTCTTGTGGCAAACTGCGGAGGTCTGCTGACGCCGCTTGGCGACCCTCCTCTCTTTATGCTATTCTTACGTGGTGTGCCTTTTGAGTGGTTCGCCGGGCTTTATCCTGCGTGGCTGTTGGTGGGTGCTGTAATGCTTGTGCTTTATTATTTTGTTGATAGATTCCTTTATAAAAAGGAGGGTGCGAGCGAGGAACGACCTATTGACGGGCATGATGGTGCGCTTGTACGTTGCAAGGGTGCTACCAATTTTTTCTTCCTTATCGGGGTGGTGCTGACGGTTGCCTATGTAAATAAGGGGTATATACCTTCTATGGGCGAGGAGCATGCTCCTGTTTATATTAAATTGTTGCGCGAGATTGTTCTTGTTATTCTTGCTGCTGCGTCGTGGTACTCGACAAGCAGAAATGTACGTATTTCTAATTTTTATTCGTGGGCTCCGTTGAATGAGGTTGTTATTCTTTTCTTCGGTGTTTTTGCAACGATGACTCCCGCGTTACTCTTCTTGCAGGCCCATGCTTCCGAGATTGGAATATCTTCGCCGACCGGATTCTATTATGTGACAGGATTGTTGAGCTCTTTTCTTGATAATACTCCCACGGCTGTGGCTTTTCACACTTTGGCTCTTGAGTTTTCGAGTGGTTGCACCGACCTTGTGGGTGGTGTGCGCGAGGCTTACCTTGTTGCAATTTCCATTGGTGCGGTGTTCTTCGGCAGTATGACTTATATAGGCAATGGCCCTAATTTTATGGTTAAGTCAATAGCTGAGCAGGATGGTGTGAAGATGCCGGGATTTTTTGGATATATAGTACGTTTTGCAATTCCTGTGTTGTTGCCCATATACATTCTCGTTCAGTTGCTTTTTGTGTCGTAACGGAATATTATGCGTAGTTTAGATGAGATAAAAGAGGAGTATAACAAGCGTGTTTCTTTTAATGAGCAGGAGTTGCAGAAGATTGCCGGACGTATAAGATTAATTGTCTTTTTGCGTTTCGCTCTTTTTGCACTTGTTGTCGCGACGGTTGTTTATGCGTGGGAAAGACCTGCGATGTTTTTCCTTGCGGCAATTTTCCTCTTTTTGTTTATTCGCATTGTTGTCTTGCACAAAAAGCTGGCTCATAAACGTGATTTTTCGTTAAAGTGTGTAAAGGTTTACTCCGAGGAGCTTGGCGCGTTGGAGTATGATTTTTCTGCTTTTGATGATGGCGCCGAGTTTGTCGATTCTGCTCATCCTTATACTTATGACTTGGATGTTTTTGGAGGCGTGTCGTTGTTTCGCTCGCTCAATAGGTGTGCAACTGTTGCGGGACGTACGATGCTTGCCGGTTGGCTGAAGAATCATCTTGTTGAGCGCGAGGTTGTTGTTGAACGTCAGCGTTGCGTGCGTGAGTTGATGAGCGAGCATGATTTCAGATGTAATTTAAGGGTCTTAGGTTTGCTTTATGATGGTGTCGTAACAGATGTTTCAAAAATTGGGGCATGTTGTCATTTCCTGATTTAGGTTGACTCCGATTGGAGCCTTTCCCTGATATAAGTT
>CAZXIQ010000306.1:0-2077 GCA_964640785.1 uncultured Bacteroidaceae bacterium
CATTGACGACGGAATAGCAATGGGACACGACGGAATGTTATACTCGTTGCCCTCGCGCGACATTATCGCCGACAGCGTCGAGTATATGTGCAACGCCCACAAAGTGGACGCACTTGTATGTATTTCGAACTGCGACAAGATAACCCCGGGCATGCTCATGGCCTCTATGCGTCTGAACATACCCACCGTGTTTGTGTCGGGTGGCCCCATGGAGGCCGGAAAATACAAAGGCGAAAAGCTCGACCTTATTTCGGCAATGGTAAAAGGCGCAGATACATCAGTGTCGGACGAAGAGCTTGCCGAGGTTGAAAAACGCTCATGTCCCGGTTGCGGATGTTGCTCGGGCATGTTCACCGCAAACTCCATGAACGCACTCACCGAGGCAATAGGCCTGTCGTTGCCCGGCAACGGCACAATACTCGCCACACACACCAACCGTCAGCAACTGATGAAAGACGCAGCCAAGCTGATTGTTAAAAACGCATACAAATATTACGAAGAGGGCGACGAGAGCGTTCTTCCCAAAAGCATAGCCACACGCGAGGCATTCCTCAACGCAATGACACTTGACATTGCAATGGGCGGCTCCACAAACACCATTCTTCACCTGCTTGCCGTTGCGCAAGAGGCAGGCGTGGACTTCAAGATGGAGGACATTGACAGACTGAGCCGCGCCGTTCCCTGCTTGTGCAAGCTCGCACCAAACACAGCAAAATACAGTGTAGAGGACTGCGGACGTGCCGGCGGTATACTGGGAATACTCGGAGAGCTTGCCAAAGGCGGGCTGCTCTACACAGACGTCAAACGTGTGGACGGAGCAACACTGGGCGAAGATATTGAAAAATACAGTATCCTCGGCGAAACAATCGACGAAGAGGCAGCACGCATCTACGGCACAGCACCCGCAAACACATTCAGCAATGCAATGGGCACAAACAGCAGTGTGTGGGAGTCGCTCGACAAAGACCGCGAGAGTGGTTGCATACGCGACCTTGAGCACGCCTACTCCAAGGACGGCGGCCTTGCCATACTATTCGGAAACATTGCACAGGACGGTTGCGTGGTGAAGACAGCAGGCGTCGATGAAAGCATTTGGAAATTCAGCGGCACAGCAAAAGTATTCGACTCACAGGATGCAGCCGTAGAGGGCATTCTCGGTGGAAAAGTACAGGCCGGCGACGTAGTAGTCATCATCTACGAAGGCCCTAAAGGCGGTCCGGGCATGCAAGAGATGCTCTACCCCACCTCTTATATAAAATCGCGTCACTTGGGCAAAGAGTGCGCTCTGATAACCGACGGACGTTTCAGCGGCGGAACATCGGGACTGAGCATAGGACACATTTCACCCGAGGCGGCAGCCGGCGGCAACGTAGGCAAGCTGCGCGACGGCGACATTATAGAAATAGACATACCCAATCGCACAATAAATGTCAAACTGAGCGACGAGAAACTTGCCGCACGTGAAATGTTCCCCATGACACGTGACAGAGTAATCCCCAAAAGCCTGAAAGCATACGCCAACATGGTAAGTTCGGCCGACAAAGGCGGTGTAAGAATAATAGAATAATAACCGTAAACCAAGATAACCAAAATGGAAAAAGAAATTATCAGAGGTGCAGAAGCCTTGATGCGTTCACTGTTGGACGAGCAGGTAGACACCATCTTTGGCTATCCCGGCGGTTCAATAATGCCGGTGTTTGATGCACTGTACGACCATCAAGAAGACTTCAAACAGATTCTTGTACGTCACGAACAAGGCGCACTCCACGCAGCCCAAGGCTACGCACGCTCTTCGGGCAAGGTCGGAGTCTGCATAGTAACAAGTGGCCCCGGTGCCACAAACACACTCACAGGCATTGCCGACGCAATGCTCGACAGTACTCCGGTGGTGCTTATCGCAGGACAAGTAATGTCCTCGGTTCTTGGAACAGACTTTTTCCAAGAGGTAGACCTTGTGGGCGTAACACAACCCATTGCAAAATGGAGCTACCAGATAAGAAGCGCCGAAGATATTGCATGGGCAGTGTCACGCGCATTCTACATTGCACGTAGCGGACGCCCCGGCCCCGTTGTGCTC
>CAZXIQ010000307.1:0-2074 GCA_964640785.1 uncultured Bacteroidaceae bacterium
GAAAAGGTATATATAGTGAAGCACAATAGACATAACGACGAAAAAGAATTCCTGACACAGTTAGCCGATGCGTTCGACAATATTCCCGAAATAGAATGCAGTTTCATAGCCCAATGCGAACTACAACCCAACCCCGGCGGATATTCATCGACTATGCTGGCTGTTCCCAGTGACAAACCCGACAGCCTCATCGATTGGAAAGCAGCACGCCTTTACAACATTGTAGCCAACGACAAGAGCCGCTTCTTCGAGACGGTCAGAGCCATTGATGTAAAGACAGGAAAGGTGCTGCAACAGGCCGACTACGCAGGAAACGACGGTGCTTATCTGTCGCGACGACAAGCCATGGCGCTCTTCGGCACCACCGACGTCATAGGAAAGAAGTTCGTAAATGTACACCGTGAGCCGTTCACCATCTTAGGAGTGTTCGAAGATTTGCAGCTGCTCAACTACGACGAATACACCCCGATAGTTCTTTTCTGCAACAACAGCGTCGATAAGCACACATACGGCGATGCCATCTATTTCAGACTGAAAGATAGCGCCGACGAAGATGTGTTCAAGAAAAAATTCGAGAATGAAATTATGCCCAAATACAACCACGGTGTCTACAACATCACAGGATTGCAATCGTACACAGACTGCATAGAGCAGCACAACAAGCAATACAACATCAGCAACAAGTACCGCCTCTATGCGGGGCTGTCGGGCTTCGCGCTCTTCTGTGCCTTTATGGGAGTGTTCAGCGCATTCTGGATACGCACCAACAACCGCCGCCGCGACATTGGCATCATGCGCAGTGTGGGCGCATCGCAAAATACCATCATCGGACAGTTGGTGGCCGAAACATTTATTTTAGCAAGCGTGGCATTCTGTGTGGGAATGGTTGTCACAGGACATTACATACACATTAACGGATTCGCCGAGCCGCTTGCCAAAGTACCCACGTGGATACACAATGAGGCTCCCGACCAAAGCTATCTGCACAACCGAGCAATGCCCCACTTTGCAATAGTAAGTGCCATTGCATATATTTGCATCTGCGCAATAGCTATTGCAGGAGCACTGTTGCCGGCGTCACGCATAGCACGCACAATGCCGGCCGATGCTCTAAAGGAACAATAATTTATAAAACCTCCCCTAAAAAAACAAAATATTAATAATTAAAAAACATACAATTATGATTAAACTGACAGAAGTAAACAAAATCTACCGCACCGACTCAGTAGAGACACAAGCACTCGAAAATGTAAACATCGAAGTGCAGAAGGGAGAATTCCTCAGTATTATGGGTCCTTCGGGATGTGGAAAATCGACCCTGCTCAACATTATGGGACTGCTTGACAAGCCCACAAGCGGCACCATTGAAATTGCAGGCACCACAGTAGACCAAATGACAGAAAAAGAACTTGCAGCCTTCCGCAACCGCACATTAGGCTTTGTGTTCCAGAGTTTCCATCTGATAAATTCACTTAACGTGCTCGACAATGTGGAACTGCCACTGCTCTACCGCAAGATTAGTGCCAAAGAGCGCACACGCCTTGCCAAAGAGGTGCTTGCCCGCGTGGGACTCACCCACCGCATGTACCACATGCCTTCGCAGCTGTCCGGTGGTCAGTGCCAGCGTGTAGCCATAGCCCGCGCCATCATAGGCAACCCCGAGATAATCCTTGCCGACGAGCCCACAGGTAACCTCGACTCGAAGATGGGAGCAGAGGTGATGGAAATTCTTCACAAGCTCAACCGCGAGGATGGCCGTACTATTGTGATGGTAACACACAACGAAGAGCAGGCGAAACAGACCTCGCGCACCATACGTTTCTTCGACGGCCATCAGGTAGAATAAACATATATATTAAAAAGCTCTCCCTCTTGAATAAGAGGGAGTACCCGAAGGGGGGGGGAGTTTGAACACCCGCGTGTTTTCAGACTCCTCCGGCCTAAAGGCCACCTCCTCTAATCTTAGAGGAGGAGTAAAAACGACGTAAATAGACAAATACCATGATAAAGAAAACCCTACGTCAAGCACTGACAATGATGAAACAGCACCGGCTGTTCACCGGAATATACATTG
>CAZXIQ010000308.1:0-2053 GCA_964640785.1 uncultured Bacteroidaceae bacterium
AAAGCGCCAATGAGATAGAACTCATATTATAGCCGTATACAAGGTTGGTGGTGCGCAGGCAGTGGGTGCAATGGCATACGGAACAGAAACAATTCCTGCTGTGGATAAAATATTCGGCCCCGGCAACCGCTATGTTACGAAAGCCAAAGAGAGTGTAACCGACAGAGTGTCGATAGACATGCCCGCAGGCCCTTCAGAGGTAATGGTGATGGCCGACGAGACAGCCGACGCACGTTTCGTGGCAAGCGACCTGCTTTCGCAGGCCGAGCATGGTGCCGACTCGCAGGCACTGCTTGTGTGTGGCAGCGAAGAGATTGCCGATGCTGTGTGTCGCGAGGTAGAAAGACAACTTGACAAACTCCCTCGTAAAGAACTTACAATGAAGGCTCTTGTAGAGAGCCGTCTGGTAGTTCTCCCCACATTGGAACAGCAGATAGAGTTTGCCAATATGTACGCAGCCGAGCATCTTATAATCTCGATGCGCGAGCCTTGGACGGTTGCCGAGCAGATAACTGCGGCCGGCAGTGTGTTTATAGGAAACTACTCGCCCGAGAGCGCCGGCGACTATGCCTCGGGAACCAATCACACATTGCCGACATCTGGTTGGGCACGTTCGTGCAGTGGCGTGAATATAGACAGTTTTACAAGAAAAATAACCTATCAAGAGCTTACCGCCGAGGGAATGGCGCAACTTGGTCCCACGATAGTGGCAATGGCTGTGGCCGAGGGTCTTGATGCTCACGCAAATGCTGCGCGTCTGCGTATAGGCGAAGAAATATGATAAACAGATGGAATTGAACGAAGTGTTGCGTCTTGTGCGCAAAAATATAATAAACCTTGCACCCTATTCGACGGCAAGGGACGAGTATAAGGGTAAGTTAGGCGTCTTTCTCGATGCTAACGAGAATCCATTTGAGAATGGTTACAATCGTTACCCCGACCCGCGTCAGCTTGAACTTAAAAACATTATTTCCAAACTGAAAGGTGTGTCGGTGGAAAATATGTTCATCGGCAACGGCAGCGACGAGGCAATAGACCTCTGCTACCGTGTCTTTTGCAACCCCGGCAAGGACAATGCGGTTGCAATAACTCCCAGCTATGGAATGTACCGTGTGGCGGCAGACATTAACGACGTTGAGTTTCGCGAGGTGCAGCTCGATGGGGAATTTTCTTTTCCGGCGAAAGAACTGCTCGCTGTGTGCGATGAAAATACAAAATTGCTCTTCATCTGTTCGCCCAACAACCCCTCGGGCAATAGTTTCCCACTGGAACAGATGCTCGAATTTATCTCATCGTTCAATGGTGTTGTAGTAGTGGACGAGGCATATATAGACTTTGCCGGTCAGGCGAGTTTGCTTACGGTGCTGCCACAATATAAAAACCTTATAGTGTTGCAGACACTCTCCAAGGCATACGGACTTGCAGGGTTAAGATTAGGACTGGCCTTTGCCGATGCGGAAATTATGAGTATCTTTGCCAAAGTAAAATACCCCTACAATATAAACATTGCAGGCATGGAGCGTGCCAAAGAACTGCTTGCCCGTGACGTCAATGGTGAAATAGAACTGTTGAAGAGTGAGCGCGAACGTGTAGCATGTACACTCAAAGAGATAAAATGTGTGCAACGTGTCTTTCCTTCCGACGCAAACTTTTTGCTTGTCAGGGTGGACGATGCACGCGGACTTTACGATGCACTTATAAAGGAACAGGTGATTGTGCGCGACCGTTCGCGTCTGAAGGGTTGCGAGGGAACACTCAGAATCACCATCGGCAAGCCCGAGGAGAATGACCGCATGCTTGCTATTGTTAAAGATTGGAAACGATGAAAAAAGCATTATTTATAGACCGCGACGGGACGATAATTGTAGAACCGCCCGTGACAGAGCAGGTAGACACGCTCGAACAATTAGAGTTTCTTCCGGCAGCGATAGGCTCGCTTGCCAGTATTGCCGAACTTGACTATGAACTTGTAATAGCAAGCAATCAGGACGGATTGGGAACAGACAGTAACCCCGAGGATCGCTTTTATATGATACATAATAAAATGCTTGAT
>CAZXIQ010000309.1:0-2025 GCA_964640785.1 uncultured Bacteroidaceae bacterium
ATGGCAATCGCAATTGCCAGAGAGGGCGGCATCGGTGTTATTCATAAGAATATGTCTATTGAGGAGCAGGCCCATCAGGTGGCAATAGTGAAACGTGCCGAAAATGGCATGATTTACGACCCTGTGACTATTTCTGTCAATGCTATCGTGAAGGATGCGCTTGAGCTTATGTCCGAGTATCACATAGGTGGTATTCCTGTGGTGGACGACGATAAGAAATTGGTGGGTATAGTTACCAATCGCGACCTTCGTTTCGAGTCGTGCATGGAAAAACCTATCGCACAAGTCATGACAAGCGAGAAACTTGTTGTGACCACTCAACAGACAGACATGGAACTTGCAACAAAAATTCTGCAAGAGAATAAAATTGAAAAATTGCCCGTGGTTGATGCTAATGGTAAACTTGTGGGACTTATCACATATAAAGATATTACAAAGGCTCAGGATAAGCCTATGGCTTGCAAGGATAGCAAGGGACGTTTGCGCGTGGCGGCCGGAGTAGGTGTCACAATGGATGCAATGGACCGTATAGCTGCTCTTGTCGAGGCGGGCGTGGATGCAATCATCATTGACACTGCCCACGGACATTCGGCCGGCGTTGTGCAGAAATTGAAAGAGGCTAAGGCGAAATTCCCCGGTATTGATATTGTTGTTGGTAACGTTGCTACCGGCGAGGCTGCAAAAATGTTGGCCGATGCAGGTGCCGACGCTGTCAAAGTTGGTATAGGCCCCGGTTCAATATGTACTACACGTGTGGTTGCGGGTGTGGGTGTTCCCCAACTTTCGGCCATCTATGATGTTGCAAAGGCTCTTGAGGGTACAGGCGTGCCTTTGATTGCCGATGGAGGTCTGCGTTATTCGGGTGACATTGTCAAGGCATTGGCTGCCGGTGGAACATCGGTGATGATTGGTTCGCTTGTTGCAGGAACCGAAGAGTCACCCGGTGATACAATTATTTTCAATGGTAGAAAATTCAAGTCGTACAGGGGTATGGGCTCGCTCGAGGCTATGGAGAATGGTTCGAAAGACAGATATTTCCAAGCTGACCAAGCTGACAAAAAGAAACTTGTGCCCGAAGGTATTGCTGCACGTGTGCCTTACAAAGGAACACTTTACGAGGTAATTTACCAGCTTGCAGGTGGCTTGCGTTCGGGAATGGGCTATTGTGGCGCTCCCGACATTGAACGTCTGCACGACGCGAAATTTGTAAGAATAACAAATGCCGGAGTGCTCGAAAGTCATCCTCACGACGTGGCTATCACCAGCGAGGCTCCCAATTACAGCCGTCCCGAATAATAAAATTCGGGCTCGGCTCGAAAAAGAATTTAGAACAATGAAGAAAAGCAGTGTATTAGGTTTGATGTTTCTTGCCTCTGTTTCCATGATGGGGCAGAGCGCCGACCCGGTGTTGATGAAAATCAATGGCGAGAGTGTTACAAAGTCCGAGTTTGAATATGCGTTGAACAAGAATAATGCAACATTACAGGGCAAGGCTAAGGCGGCAAAGGAGTATCTGCCTATGTACATTGATTTTAAACTGAAAGTTGCCGAGGCAAAGGCACAGGGAATAGATACTTTAAGTTCCTTTATTGAGGAATTCAAGGCCGACCGTGCGCGTCAGGCCGAGGATTACCTTATAGACAAAGATTATATGGAGCGTGAGGCTCACAAAATGTATGCCAAAGACTCTGCCACCATTGGCAGGGATGGCTTTATAAGTGTGTCTCATGTGATGTTCCCTATGCGTCAGGATGTTTCATCCGAGGAAAAAGCTCTTCTGAGGGCAAAGGCCGACTCTGCTTTTCAGATGCTTAACGCCGGTGTAAGTTTCGATGCGGTTGTAAAAAAATATATGGACACAACCCCCGACACGTTCGAAATTATTCGCGGACAGGCGTTCAAAGAGTTTGAAGAGGCTGCATTTGCTTTGAATGACGGTGGCTTTTCGCATCCGGTGCTTTCGCCTGCCGGTTATCATATAATCAAACGTTTTTCGCATCGTCCTTTCGGCTCGTATCAAACGTA
>CAZXIQ010000310.1:0-2021 GCA_964640785.1 uncultured Bacteroidaceae bacterium
TAAAGGTTATTAGTATGGCTAAACAGAATGCTATTGAACAAGATGGTACAATCGTAGAGGCATTGTCAAATGCAATGTTCCGTGTAGAATTACAGAACGGACACGAAGTTATTGCACACATTTCGGGAAAAATGAGAATGTACTATATAAAAATTCTCCCCGGCGATAAAGTGCGCATAGAAATGTCTCCTTATGATTTGACCAAAGGCAGAATCGTATTCCGATATAAATAAAAAATAAATATTATGAAAGTAAAAGCATCTATCAAGAAACGCACCCCTGATTGCAAAATCGTTCGTCGTAACGGACGTTTGTATTTGATTAATAAAAAGAACCCCAAGTTCAAGTTGCGTCAGGTTTAATTTATTGTGATAATTAAATAATATATATTCGTATATGGCTATAAGAATAGTAGGTGTAGACATTCCTCAGAACAAAAGAGGTGAGATTGCGTTGACATACATTTATGGTATCGGACGCAGCAGTGCTACCAAAATCCTCGCAAAAGCGGGTGTAGACAAGGACATCAAAGTTCAGGACTGGACAGACGACATGGCTGCAAAAGTTCGTGAAGTAATTGGTGCCGAGTACAAAGTAGAGGGTGACCTCCGTTCAGAGATTCAGTTGAATATCAAACGTCTGATGGATATTGGTTGCTATCGTGGAATTCGTCATCGTATCGGATTGCCCGTTCGTGGTCAGAGCACCAAGAACAATGCACGTACACGTAAGGGACGTAAGAAAACGGTTGCTAACAAGAAAAAAGCTACGAAATAAATAAGTAAGTAATATGGCAAAGAAAACAGTTGCAACAAAAAAGAGAAATGTGAAGGTAAGTGCCAACGGTCAGCTTCACGTTCACTCGTCATTCAACAACATTATTGTTAGCCTTACCAATGACGAGGGACAGGTAATCTCATGGTCTTCTGCCGGTAAGATGGGTTTCAGAGGTTCTAAGAAGAACACTCCCTATGCTGCTCAGATGGCTGCTGAGGCATGCTCGAAAATAGCATATGACTTGGGCTTGCGTAAAGTGAAAGCTTATGTTAAGGGACCCGGTAACGGTCGCGAATCTGCAATTCGTACAGTGCATGGCGCTGGTATCGAGGTAACAGAGATTGTAGACGTAACACCGATACCTCACAACGGTTGCCGTCCTCCGAAGAGAAGAAGAGTATAATGTTTTAATATAAGAATTTAGAAATGGCTAGATATATAGGACCTAAAAGCAAGATTGCACGTCGTTTCGGTGAGCCCATCTTTGGCCCCGACAAGGTGCTTTCAAAGAAAAATTATGCTCCCGGTATGCACGGTAACAACCGTCGTCGCAAAACTTCGGAGTACGGAATAATGTTGGCCGAGAAACAGAAGGCAAAGTATACTTATGGTGTACTCGAGAAACAGTTCCGTAACACATTTAAGAAGGCTGATTCAGCTCCCGGTATCACCGGTGAAATTCTTTTGCAGAACTTGGAGTCTCGTCTTGACAACCTCGTTTATCGTCTTGGCATTGCTCCCACACGTGCTGCTGCTCGTCAGCTCGTAAGCCACCGTCACATTGTGCTCGATGGCAAGGTAAATAACATTCCTTCATGTCATGTTAAGCCCGGTCAGGTAATCGGTGTTCGTGAGCGTTCAAAGTCTCTCGAGGTTATCCAGAACTCACTGGCAGGTGTGAACCACAGCAAATACTCATGGTTGGAGTGGAACGAGTCTGCAATGGAAGGTAAGTATCTTAATGTTCCCGAGCGTGCAGAAATTCCCGAGAACATCAAGGAGCAATTAATCGTTGAGTTGTATAGCAAATAATAATTAATAATGGCGATATTAACATTTCAAAAACCTGATAAGGTAATAATGTTGGAGGCGACCGATTTCTTCGGAAAGTTCGAGTTTCGTCCTTTGGAGCCGGGCTTTGGTACGACAGTAGGCAATGCTCTGCGCCGTATCCTCCTTTCTTCGCTCGAAGGTTTTGCAATCAACTACATCCGCATTGCAGGTGTAGAGCATGAGTTTGCAAC
>CAZXIQ010000311.1:0-2018 GCA_964640785.1 uncultured Bacteroidaceae bacterium
GCCCCATTGTTGCGATGTCTTGAGTACTTTTTCGTAGAGTTTTTCGCCTGTTGTGTCCTCGGTTAATTGAAAGTCGTGTGAACCGGGGTTTGAGGTGAGGGCGAGTACTATTGTCCAGTAGCCTTCGTATTCGAGGAAGGGTGATACGCTATCCTTGCCCATGTAGGGGGCTACGGTGAGTGCGTCTACTTTAAGTTCTTCGAAGAACGAGCGGGCATAGAGCGACGAGGTGTTGCCGATGTCGCCGCGTTTGGCATCGGCTATGATGAATTGTTCGGGGTAGTTGGTGTGTAGGTATTCTACTGTTTTTTCGAAACTTATCCATCCTTTGAGGCCTTGCGCTTCGTAGAAGGCGAGGTTGGGCTTGTAGGCAACTGCGTATTCTGCTGTTGCGTCGATGATGGCTTTGTTGAATTCAAAAACAGGGTCGTCGCTGTTTTTCAAGCATTCGGGGAGTTTGCGGGGGTCGCTGTCGAGTCCTACACAAAGGAATGATTTTTTCTCTTTTATTTGTTGGATAAGTTCTTGCCTGTTCATGGTTGTAGTTTTTTGTTTGTTTATAATTCATTTTCTTTCATGCGTTCGGCATTTTCGGCTACAATGAGTTGGTCTATGCACTCTTGTATGTCGCCATTTACGAATGCTTGAAGGTTGTATATCGTGTAATTTATACGGTGGTCGGTGATGCGTCCTTGTGGGTAGTTGTAGGTGCGTATCTTGGCTGAACGGTCGCCGGTAGAGACCATTGTCTTGCGTTTCGAGGCAATGTCGTCGATGTATTTCTGGTGCTCTTTGTCGTATATGAATGTGCGCAGACGGGCGAGGGCGCGCTCTTTGTTTTTTGGTTGGTCGCGTGTTTCGGTACATTCTATGAGTATCTCTTCGACGATGCCTGTGTTGGGGTTCTTCCAATTATAGCGCAGACGTACGCCGGACTCTACTTTGTTTACATTCTGTCCGCCGGCTCCGCTACTGCGGAATGTGTCCCATTTTATTTCGCCCTCGTTTATTACTACGTCAAATTCTTCGGCCTCGGGTAGTACGGCTACCGATGCTGCCGAGGTGTGTACGCGGCCTTGTGTCTCGGTTGCGGGCACACGTTGCACGCGGTGTACGCCTGATTCGTATTTTAGGGTTCCATAGACATTTTCGCCGCTTACCGAACAAATTATTTCTTTGAATCCGCCGGCAGCGCCTTCGCTGGCATTCGATACTTCCAGTCTCCAGCCTTTTATTTCGCAGTATTTGCTGTACATGCGGAAAAGGTCACCGGCAAACAGAGCTGCTTCGTCGCCACCGGTGCCGCCGCGTATTTCGAGTACTGCGTTGCGACTGTCTTGCGGGTCGGCTGGAATGAGCAGGAGTTTTATTTTTTCCTCTACTTCGGGTTGTCTCTTTTGACAATTATCGAGTTCTTCGCGTGCCATTTCGCGCATTTCTTGGTCGCTTTCGTTGGCTAATATCTCTTTTGCCTCATCAATGCCGTTGAGTATTTGTATGTATTCTTTGCGGGCATTCATAAGGTCGCCAAGCTCTTTGTACTCTTTTGTCAGTTTGACGTATCGGCGTTGGTCGGCTATCACATTAGGGTCGGTGATGAGCGTTGATACCTCTTCGAATCGTGCGACGAGGCTCTCTAATTTCTCTAACAGTGTGTTTTCTGCCATTTTTTATTAATATTTGAATTCGCCGAATTCGCTGTTTATTATCAGCTCTTTTTTGTTGCTCTCTTCTACACGACCGATGATTTTTGCATCAATTCCGAAACTGTTGCTTATGGCAATGACCTCTTCGGCGTGTTCTGCCGGAAGGTATATTTCCATTCGGTGTCCCATATTGAAGACTTTGTACATTTCGCTCCATGCTGTGTTGCTCTGTTCTTTGATGGTTCTGAAGAGTGGCGGCACGGGGAACATGTTGTCTTTTACTACACGGCAGTTGTCGCCGACGAAGTGAAGGACTTTTGTCTGTGCTCCGCCCGAGCAGTGTACCATTCCGTGTATCTGTGGGCGCATGGC
>CAZXIQ010000312.1:0-1997 GCA_964640785.1 uncultured Bacteroidaceae bacterium
GAGGTCAGCCCTTTCTTTTTCGGGAAACGCTAAAGTTTAGCGGACAGTAATAATTTTTTTCAAACTCCCTCCGAAAAACTAAAGTTTTTCTCGTCCCTCTTATCCAAGATGGACAGTTTTTGTTTGCATTGCAATAAAAATCAAGGGTAAAAACTGTCGTAGAATATAAAAGTAAACAGTGCTTGAGGTAACTTTTATCCTCAAGCACCATAATAAAAATGCATTCTTATATTGAATTGACCTATTTTAAGTGGTGTATTTCCCTTTTGTGTAAGGAGCATCCTTTATGAGTGGTGCGTTCAATTTTGGCGTCAGAGGGAATCTTTATCTCTAATCGACCTTGTTTACAGGTTTAAGCCCTTTTGCGGCAGCTTTATCCATAATGAATTGCAGTGCAGCATCGTGCTCATTGGGTATTGCTCCGTCGAGTATTGCATCCTTTACGGCAGCTTTCAGCTGTCCCACAAGTGCGCAAGGTTCAAGTGCAAAAATATGCATAATCTCTTCGCCGTTCACGGGTGGTTGAAAGTTGCGTATGCGGTCTTTTTCCTCAATGTCTTTCAATTTCTGTCGTACAATTTGGAAATTTTGCAAAAATTTCTTTTTGCGCACCTCGTTCTTCGAGGTAATATCGGCCTCGCATAGTAGCATAAGGTCGTCAATCTCGTTGCCGGCGTCGAACAGCAGTCGTCTGACGGCCGAGTCGGTTACAATGTCGTCGGCTATCACTATGGGGCGCATGTGCAGGCTTACAAGCTTTGCCACGTAACGCATTTTTTCATTTTGTGGCATTTTAAACTCCTTGAATATTTGCAGTACCATCTTTTCGCCTACTACATTGTGGTTGTGGAATGTCCAATATTGTACGGGGTCCCATCTTTTGGTGCGCGGCTTTCCAATGTCGTGCAGCAGGGCTGCCCATCTGAGCCATAGGTTGTTGCTTTTGGCTGCCACGTTGTCGAGCACTTCCATTGTGTGGTAGAACATCTCTTTGTGGCTTTTCCCGTTTCTTGTCTCCACGCCTTGCAGGGCTGCCAACTGTGGAAATATCAGTTGCAGCAGTCCGCATCTGTCAAGCTCTATAAAGCCTTTGGAGGGAATGGGGGATAGGAGTATTTTGTTTAACTCTTCGTTGATGCGTTCGCGCGAAATGATTTTTATACGTTCTTTGTTGTCGCACAGTGCGTCGAAGGTCTCGTCTTCTATGTAGAAATTAAGCTGGGTGGCGAATCTTATGCAACGTAACATTCTCAGTGGGTCGTCCGAGAAGGTTACGCCCGGTTCCAATGGGGTGCGTATTATGCGGTCTTCAAGGTCGTACGTGCCATCGAAGGGGTCTACAAGCTCGCCGAATCGGTTGCTGTTTAGGCATATAGCCATTGCGTTTATTGTAAAGTCGCGCCTGTTCTGGTCGTCCTCGAGGGTTCCATCCTCCACTATGGGGTTGCGCGAGTCGTGGCTGTACGACTCTTTGCGGGCGCCGACAAACTCAATCTCTTGGTCGCGATATTTTACCTGTGCGGTGCCGAAATTGGCGTATACGGCAAGATGCGCGCCCTTGCCCAACTTTTTGCTGAAGGCACGTGCCATTTCTATGCCTTTGCCCACAACAACAACGTCGATGTCTGTCGATGGGCGTTGCAGAAAAATGTCACGGACATATCCACCGACAATGTAACACTCCATGCCCAGCTCGTCGGCTGTCTCCGAAATTTTGTGGAACAGGGGTTTGTCAAGAATTTTTTGAAGTTCTTCGCGTGTCGGTATGTGCATAATATTTTTCTTTTAGCTATGATGCTGTTTAATTTCCTGAAAAAGTTTTTAGAAGCTGTATCGTTTGTTTCGCCGTTTTTTTTATTCAAAATTGTCTGTTTCTTCTTTTTTTGCTCTATAAAAAAAATGGCACGATATAAATTTAAACCGTTTCTAATTTCAGTTTACAAAAATACAATTTTTGTTTGGCAATTATGGCTAAAAACGTGCGAAACATCTTTTAT
>CAZXIQ010000313.1:0-1996 GCA_964640785.1 uncultured Bacteroidaceae bacterium
ACATTGTCGGGGATGATGAAGCTCTTGTAACCCTCTTTGTCGGCTGTAACGCGAGCTGCGCCTTTGACTGCGTCGGTAATTGCAACAATCACTTTGCTTGCCATTTCTTTGCCACGCTGGTCTTCGCACTGTTTCTTCAACAGACGGAATGCGAGGGCTGTCTCGGTTGTTGTTCCCGATTTTGAAATGTTTATTACACCGAATTTCTTATCTTTCAAGAATTCTGTAAGTTCGCTCAGATAGTCCTCGCTGATGTTGTGTCCTGCGAAGATTACTGTGGGGTTTTTCTTGTCGCCGATGAGTGCTGCAAAATTGTTGCTGAGTGCCTCTATGATGGCGCGTGCGCCCAAATAGCTGCCGCCGATGCCTGCTACTACTACTACTTCGCAGTTCTCGCGCAGTACTTGTGCTGTTGCTTTAATGTCTGCTATATGTTCTGTGGTTATTGAGCCGGGGAGGTGCAACCAACCGAGAAAATCGTTGCCGGGGGCTGTTCCCTCTTCCAACGCTTTCTGTGCCTCTGCCACTTTGCCTGCGTAACCGAGGATAGTCTCTTTTGATACGAAACTTGTTACTTTGTCAATGTTTAATGCTATATTTTTCATTTTGTTATATAATAAGGTTATTTTTTATTTGAATGAGTCTGTCAGCAGTTTAATTTCGATGACAGGCGATATTTGTTCATAGAGAATGTTGTACACTGCGTCTATGATAGGTGTGTTTATGCGATAATGCTTGTTAATCTCTTTTATACATTTTGCCGCATAGTAGCCCTCGGCAATCATTTCCATTTCTATTTGTGCGCTTTTCACTGAGTAGCCTTTGCCTATCATGGTACCGAAAATGCGGTTACGGCTGAAGTTAGAGTAGCCTGTGACAAGCAGGTCGCCCAAATACACCGAGTCGTTGATGGTGCGGCTTATTGGGTGTACCACATTTACAAAGCGATTCATTTCTATGACGGCGTTGGACATTATTACTGCTTGGAAGTTGTCGCCATACTTAAGTCCGTTGCATATTCCGGCTGCAATAGCGTATATGTTTTTCAGTACCGAGCCGTATTCAATGCCTACTACATCTTCGCTGACCGATGTCTTTATGAAACTGTTGGCCAATTTTTTTGCAAACTGATTGGCGTGCTCTATGTTGCTGCAACCGACTGTCAGATAAGAGAGACGTTCAAGGGCAACTTCCTCGGCGTGACAGGGGCCTGCTATCACCGATAAGTTGTCGTAGGGTACCTTGTATACTCTGTGGAAATATTCCGAGATTATAAGATTTTCGTCGGGTACAATTCCCTTTATGGCATTTACGATGAACTTGTCGCGTATGTCCTCTTTTAATTTTTTAAGATGGCTCTTAATGTAGGGCGAGGGTGTAACGAATACCAATATATCCGATTCACGTGCTATCTTGTTAATGTCCGACGAAAAGTTTATACGGTTCGTGTCGAAACGCACCGATGACAGATACGCCGGATTGTGCCCGAGACGTTTAAAGTCTTCGATGCGGTCGTCGCGACGTATGTACCAATTAATTTTTTCGACGTTGCTTAACAGAATTTTGGCAATGGCTGTCGCCCAACTGCCGCCTCCCATTATGGCAACGGTTGCGTTGGTTAAGTCCATGATTAAGATAGTTTTTCTACCCATCCGGCAACGTCGTTTACCGAGGGAGTAGTGTAGTTAAGTTTATATTTTTTATTTATGCCTCCAATCTCTTGTTGAATCTTTTGGGCATTGCCGTCCTTGAGGTCGGATACAAGGTTGTAACCTGCTTTCTGCAATACAGGTACCCACTCTTCGGGGATTCCTATTGCTGTGAATGCCGATACGGGGTCTTTGGGTATTTTTTTCTCGGGACGCATCTGGGGGAAGAACAGAACCTCCTGTATGGCTGCTTGTCCTGTCATGAGCATGGCAAGGCGGTCCATTCCTATGCCCATTCCCGAAGTAGGGGGCATGCCGTATTCAAGAGCGCGCACAAAATCTTGGTC
>CAZXIQ010000314.1:0-1995 GCA_964640785.1 uncultured Bacteroidaceae bacterium
CGTTGCACATGTACTCCACGCTGTCGGCGATAATGTCGCGCGAGGGCAACGAGTATAACATTCAGTCGTGTCCCATTGCTATTCCGTCGTCAATGGCTATGGTGTTAAACTCTGCCGCGTAACAGCCGAGTTTCTCTATTTCTTGTTTCACAAGCTGTCCGGCCTCGTGCAGATGTGTGTGTCCGGGAACAAGCTGTGTGAAGGAGTTTGCTATGGCGATGATGGGCTTGCCGAACATTTCTCGTTTCATGCCGTTGGCTATCCATAGAGCTCTTGCTCCCGCCATTCTTCTGCCCTCGGTGCATTGTGCACTGCGTAATTTGTTTTTCATAACTTTGTTATATCAAAAAACCTTTCTCAATCGATGAGAAAGGCCTGTTATTTATATTTATAAATGCACAGCCATTCTCTCCCATTAGTTCGATAGGATTATCACCACGTTAAGTCGTAGATGTGAAGTGCTGCCTGTAATCATGTGTGTCTATGATAAGTAGGTTTCTAAAATTCACGCAAATATACTCTCTTTTTTTAGTATGGCAAAAGATTATTGATAAAAATCGGCTTTTTAGTGTGAAAAAGATTGTTTTTATGCGAGTTTGTGGATTTTTTCCAGTAAAAAATACATTCAATCTCCCACGCCCAAGTCTGTGTTGTCCAGCAGAATTTCGGCTTTTTGCGAATGTTGTATTTTAGGGTAAATGTCCTGCCTGAACCATTGTGCAAGTTTTTCGTCACGTCTGACTGCGGTGCTGTTGTTGCAAAAAAGGTTAATACTGTAATACTCAAATAATTGCTCGGCTTTTAGAATGTCGCTTATGATGCGCTCGCGGCTCTCGCCTTCGGTGCAGCATAGCAGGCACACGCCTTGAAAATATCGGGCAACCTCCTCGGCTGTCACACTCTCGGGTACGCCTTTATTCCATTTTTTTCGTTGTTTGCCGTCGAAACTCTCTATTCCGCAGCGGTATTTCACTGTCAGCGGGGCAAAGTAGGCGGTAAATTCGGCGAGACGGTGGCGGTACATATAGTGCATTTCGAACCACAAGGTGTCTATTTTTTTCTCATTTGCAACCTTTTTTATCAGTTGCATAGTGTCGGTGTCAAGCTCTATGCCCGAGCCTGAATTTATAATGTCGAGCGTCCCGTAGCAACCGGTTACGCGGCTCAAAATCTCGCGGTTGGTGTCGTAGGGATTTTTGCTTGTGTCTGTGTGGTAGTCGCAAAAGGTGCATTTTCCCCATCGGCAGCCGCAGCCTTGCAACAGCACAAATTCGCGCGGCATTTTTGTGTGAATAACAGAGTAACGTTCCATTTGTTATTGGGTCGTAATTTCAAAAATCGGTTCGAACTGATTAAGAAACTTTCTTTTAAAACATTTTTCTCTGTTTCCTTACCCAGTGGATTACTGCGTAGGCCATCGGAGTACCCATGCTTGCCTCGATGAACAATTTCGAAAAATATTGGAACAGCAGCATCATTATAAGCTCGCGGGTAGATACGATTCCGGCAAAAGCTATAAGCACAAACGGTAATGTGTCAAACAGATAGCCTATCATTGAACTGACTATTGTCCGCACCCACAATCGTCGTCCTTTCATACGTATCTTTATTTTTTCCATCACCCATGCGTTTGAAAGTTCGCCCAGCAAGAATCCTGTAAGCGAACCGGCAACTATGCGTGGCACGTACGAGAATATGTGGTTGTAGGCCTCGGCTGTCTGCGACAGATGTTCGGGCGATGGTAGCCACACTCCTGCTTGTGTGCAAATTACAAGCACTATGTTACAGACGAATGTTGCCCAGATGACACGTTTGGCTGTGTGGAATCCCCACAGCTCGGTAAGTACGTCGCCCAGCATATAGGCGAATGGGAAAGTGATGGTGCCTGCGTCGAAATAGAATATTCCGGCAATGCCGATGACCTTGACGGCCATGATGTTAGAAACGAGATACAGTGTTACGAACAACGCAGTGACAATCATCAGTGCGTTTCCA
>CAZXIQ010000315.1:0-1962 GCA_964640785.1 uncultured Bacteroidaceae bacterium
CCAATCTGTATGGGCCAAATGACACTTACCACCCCACACACAGCCACGTGCTACCGGCCCTCATCCGCCGTTTCCACGAGGCAAAAGAGGACGGACTACCCTCGGTAACATGTTGGGGCGACGGCTCGCCATTGCGCGAATTTCTTTATGTAGACGACCTTGCCGACCTGTGCCTTTTTCTAATGAACAATTACAGCGGCAACGAAACTGTAAACGCCGGAACAGGCAAAGAAATAACCATAAAAGCACTAACAGAAATTGTAGCAAAAGTAATAGGCTACAAAGGCGAAATATTGTGGGACACATCAAAGCCCAACGGTACACCACGCAAGCTACTCGACGTTTCAAAGAGTGCTGCAATGGGGTGGAAATATAAGACAGAACTTGAACACGGAATAAAAATGGCATACGAAGATTTTCTAAACAATCCTATGCGTGCCGAAAGATGAAAAACAACAAACAAAAATAATGCAGATAATACTATTATCAGGAGGCTCCGGCAAACGTCTTTGGCCTTTATCGAACAATGCACGCTCGAAACAATTTTTACCATTGTTGCAATCGCCATCAGGAGAGACGGAATCAATGGTGCAACGCGTTGTGCGTCAGATTGGCGAGTCGCGCCTATCAGGGGATATAACCATTGCAACCAATTCGTCACAGCACGACATAATAATCAATCAGTTGGGTGACGGAGTAGACATTCTCACAGAGCCCGAGCGCAGGGATACATTCCCCGCCATTGCACTTGCAACAGGCTATTTATCAATGGATAAAAAGTGTAGCAACGATGAAGTTGTTGTTATAATGCCATGTGACCCTTACACCGAAACAGAATATTTCGATGTTATTGCAGACATGGTAGCAGCAGTAGAGAATAATGCAGCAGACTTAGTGCTGATGGGTATTACCCCCACCTATCCTTCCACAAAATTCGGATACGTTGTTCCTTTTAGCGAAGATAGAGCAAAAAACACTCTTCGTGTGAAACGTTTCACCGAAAAGCCCGACACGAAACGCGCCGAGTCACTTCTTGCCGAAGGAGCTTTTTGGAACGGCGGAGTCTTTGCTTTTCGCTTGGGATATATGGTAAATATGTTAGAAAAATATATCACAGCAGCCACATTCGAGGAGCTGCATAGTCGTTACAGCGAACTTCCCAAAATAAGTTTCGACTATGAAGTTGCAGAAAAGGCCGAATCGGTGGCTGTAATTCCATTCAACGGAAAGTGGAAAGACTTAGGCACATGGAATTCTCTTACCGAAGAGCTGTCGTCTACCGCCATTGGTAACGTTGCCCTTGGCGAACAAACAGAGAACACACACGTTGTCAATGAATTAGGAATACCAGTTTTTTGCAATGGTGTCAAAGACATTGTTGTTGCAAGCAGCCCCGACGGCATACTTGTTTGCAGCAAAGAGTATAGCGAAAATATAAAAAACCATGTAGAAAACCTATCGCCACGTCCAATGTATGAGGAGCGTCGTTGGGGCAGCTACCGTGTTCTTGACAACAGTACCTACTCCGATGGCTGTATGTCGCTCACAAAGATATTACACATTAAAAACGAACGTTTCATAAGTTACCAGACACATAACAATCGCGAAGAAATATGGACTATTGCCGATGGCGAGGGTGTCGTTGTTATTGACGGCGAGGTGCGCAAAGTATCTCGCGGCGATGTTGTTACCATCAAGAAAGGACAGAAACATGCAATAAAGGCCCTGACAGACATGCAGATTGTAGAGGTGCAAATGGGCAACCCACTTATAGAAGAAGACATTGAACGTTTCGATTGGAATTGGTAGACATTCATATAACACTGAATAATAAAAGCCCCGTCTCTCATCTTATTAGCAAAAATGGTAACGTGGACAAAAAGTAGGATGATTTTACTCTAAAAATCTTGGTAATGATGCCAAAAGTGGCGCGTGATATATATTATAATTAGTTGAATATTT
>CAZXIQ010000316.1:0-1962 GCA_964640785.1 uncultured Bacteroidaceae bacterium
GTTCCCGTATCTGGAGATCACATCAACATCTGAGACTGAAGAAAATCCGGATGCAGTATGGGAATATTCTGAGTAATAAGTTTGATAAATATGCATAAGCTTAAATGATAAACCGGTTTTGGTGGCATTTAAGTTGCAAAGAAACAGAGTATATAATAAAAAGAAACTTTTCGTGGTGGGAATAGTAGTAGGTGCCGTGCTATGTTTTTTGGTCTTAAGGCTCACTTATCTGATGGTATTTTGCTCAGAGTATTATGGAGTTAAGGCCAAGGATTTACATCAACGAGAACGTGATATAAAGGCAGCAAGAGGTGAGATTACTGATATTAATGGAACTGTTCTTGCTACTAACAAAACAGTGTGTACGGTTTCTGTGATTCATAGTCAGATAACGGATCCGGAAGCTGTGGTAACAAAGCTTTCTGAAATTCTCAATATGGAAAAATCTGAGGTTTTAAAAAAGGTTTCTAAGGTTTCTTCCATGGAGATTATAAAAAAGAATATAGACAAGAAGACAGGTAGCAAACATACGCTCGATTTTTATGACATAGGCGTTGCCGAGGTTGTGGTGATGCAATCTTCTAATTTGATAAACAGCACCATTCGCGAGTCGGAGTTCCGCACAAAGTATAATCTTAATGTTCTTGGTATACGACGAAAGACAAACTACATACTTAAGGATTTTGCCGATGAGAATATACATACAGGCGACGTATTGCTTGTTCAGGGTTCTTGGGAAAATATAGCCCGACTGGGCAACGAAGAGAACGACTGGGTCATCTTGGGACGTCCGTTGGAAGAGGCGGCAAAGGTTCCTCTCGACTACAAGGCCCCTGTTGCAGCAGCAATAATGTTGCTGATGATAGCGATGATGGTGTTCGACTTTATTCCCGTAGCGCCTGTGACGGCTGTGATGATTGCAGCAGTGTTGATGGTGCTGACAGGATGTTTCCGTAACGTCGAGGCTGCATATAAGACCATTAATTGGGAATCGATAGTGCTTATTGCGGCTATGATGCCCATGTCTCTTGCCTTGGAAAAGACCGGCGCATCGGAATATATCTCAAACTCATTGGTGAGCGGCCTTGGAGCATACGGCCCTCATGTGCTTTTGGCAGGAATCTATTTTACAACGTCGTTGATGACAATGTTTATCAGTAATACGGCAACGGCAGTGCTTTTTGCCCCTATTGCATTGCACAGTGCCATGCAGGTAGGCGTAAGCCCCGTTCCTTTCCTGTTTGCTGTGGCAGTGGGTGCGAGCATGTGTTTCGCGTCGCCTTTTTCCACTCCTCCCAACGCACTTGTGATGCCTGCCGGACAATACACTTTTATGGATTATGTAAAAGTAGGTCTGCCATTGCAAATAATAATGGGAGTGGTGATGGTGATTGTCCTGCCTTTCCTTTTCCCATTCTAAAGATAAATTTCCCTGATACTATTAATTAAATCTGACAGAATTGCTTGTTTTTGCAATAAAAATAAGTAATTTTGTCAGAAATAATCATTGACTATGGATTCATCCAAAATACAGAGCGTGAAACAACAATTCGGAATCATCGGCAACGACCCTGAATTGTTAAGAGCAATAGACACGGCCATACAGGTTGCACACACCGACCTTACGGTGCTGATAACAGGGGAGAGCGGTGTCGGCAAGGAGTATTTTCCCCAGATTATACATCAGAACAGTGTTCGCAAACATGCAAAATATTTTGCGGTAAACTGTGGCGCAATACCCGAGGGTACAATCGATTCTGAACTTTTCGGACACGTTAAAGGCGCTTTTACCGACGCAGTCAGTGAACGCAAAGGTTACTTCAGCGAGGCAGATGGCGGTACCATCTTTCTGGACGAAGTGGGTGAGCTGCCTATGGCTACTCAGGCAAGGTTGTTGCGTGTGCTCGAGAATGGAGAATTTTTGCGTGTAGGTTCGTCCAAGGTCGAAAAAACAAATGTAAG
>CAZXIQ010000317.1:0-1949 GCA_964640785.1 uncultured Bacteroidaceae bacterium
GCTCTTAAGTTCTATGCCCGTTTCGCCGATGTAGTAGTGCTTGCACGCGAATTGAACATGGAGCAGGTCGAAGAGATTCATCGCGTTATTTTGGAAGAGAACATTTGCGGCCCGAAAGGCGAACTTATACGCATAGAAATGTTCTGTCACGGTGCGCTGTGCATGGCTGTTTCGGGAAAATGTTACCTGTCACTGCACCAGTTGGGACGCAGTGCCAACCGTGGACAGTGCATGCAGGTGTGTCGCAGAGGGTATATTGTGAAAGACCGCGAGAGTGACATTGAACTTGAGATTGACAACAAATATATTATGTCGCCCAAAGACCTTAAGACCATTCGTTTCATGGATAGAATGATTAAGGCCGGAGTGAGGGTGTTCAAGATTGAGGGACGCGCACGCAGTGCAGAATATGTAAGCACAGTGGTAAACTGCTACAAAGAGGCGCTGAACGCATGTCTCGAGGGCACATTCACCGATGAGAAAAAGGAGGCATGGGACAAACGTTTGGCAACAGTCTTCAACCGAGGTTTTTGGGACGGATACTATCTGGGACAGAAATTAGGCGAATGGAGCGACAAGTATGGTTCGCAGGCAACAGAGCGTAAGGTCTACATTGGCAAAGGAATAAAATATTTCTCGAAATTGGGTGTCGGGGAGTTTCTCATTGAGGCAGGAGAGATGCAGGTGGGCGACAGACTGCTTATCACAGGCCCCACCACCGGTGCAATATATCTTACACTCGAAGAGGCTCGTGTAGACTTAGGGGCTGTGGAACGTGTACCCAAAGGCTCATACGTATCATTTAAAGTACCTGTAAAGGTGCGCCCCAACGACAAGCTATACAAAGTTGTAAGCACTGCGACGGAAAATTCATCGTGCAATGATTAGACCGCAACCTTTGCATAGTGGCGACTGTGTGGCAATAGTTTCGCCGGCAGGAGCGCTGCAACAGCCCGACACATTGGTTGTTGCAGCCGAAAGGCTTGCCGCATGGGGACTGAAGGTTGTTATTGCGCCACACGCGTCAGCACGCAACGGATATTTCGCCGGTAATGTCGAGGAACGCACCGCCGACATGCTTGCAATGTTGCGCGACGACAGCATAAAGGCCATTCTTTGCAGTTACGGAGGGTACGGCTGCGTACATCTGCTGCCACACATCTGTAACAACATTGCACGCAACCCTAAATGGATAATAGGCATGAGCGATTGCTCGGCACTGCTGGCAGCCTGCATAAACAGCGGAATTATGTGTCTGCACTCGGTACAATGCAGACATCTGGCACAAAATGGCAATGATGAAAGTTCGGAATATTTGCGAAAAACACTGTTCGGATGGTTGCCACACTACTCTATCGGCCCGCACCCGTTAAACAGGCAAGGTTGTGCAAAAGGCATCATTGTCGGTGGGAACCTTACAGTACTATCAGGGTTGATAAGCACGCCTTACGACATTCTTAAGCCCGGAAGGATTCTATTCATAGAAGATGTAAACGAACCGCTCTATAAAATAGAGCGCATGCTGTACACACTGAAACTGTCGGGAGTGTTAGGCTCGCTCGCAGGGCTTATCGTCGGAAGTTTCGCAGGTTGCAAAGAGAATAAGGATTTTGGGGGTAGCATATACGAAATTATACGAAGGATGGTCGAGGAATATGACTACCCTGTCTGTTTCGGTTTTCCGGTGGGACACGGCGGGGAGTGTTACACTTTCATCGAGGGGGCGACTGTAAATATGGAAATACGAACAGAGGGTACTATTATTACCTTCTGCTCGTAATTTAACGTAAAGTTCGATATAATTTAAGTGTTTTTTCAGTATTGAGAGTGAGGGCTCTTTTTCTTTATAGTTTATTTTACCCTTATAAGTTGTTGCTATTTGAACGGTTGTCGTTTTTTCATTATGTACTTTTTGTGCCGACAAAAAGTACCAAAAAGCTCTGCGCATG
>CAZXIQ010000318.1:0-1942 GCA_964640785.1 uncultured Bacteroidaceae bacterium
TAAATTTCTAAAATTATAGGGCGACTTTAAAAGCCACCCTATAAAATAACATTATCGATAATATAAATGTTTCGGCAATTACTCTTTTGTTGCAGGAGTGTAACGGGCGTTGAGGCCGTTAATTACCTCGTCGGTGATATTAAGAGCATCGTTGGCATAGAGCAGATTATCGCCCACGCGACTGATAATAAGGTCGAACTGTTTTTCTACGTTATATGCTTTAAGGAATGAATTTATAGAGTCGTGGAGTGTTATGTTGTTTTTTTGGCTCTCGGCCGAAAGTTCACTTACAAGACGCTGCTCCAATTTATCAAGTGCATCTTTTTGTTTGAGGATGCGTGCCTGCTCTTCCTCGGCACGTTCACGTGTGGCATAAACATTGTTCTGCAATTTACGCTGAAAATCGTCATAATCGGCCTGCAAAGCCTTTGCTTTCTCGCTGAGTTTCATGCGCATATCCTCTTCTTTACGCAACATTTCTTTGTTGAGGACTATAGAAAACTCGTATTTACTGAGCAGTGAGTCAATGTCTACAAAGGCAATCTTAATATTCTTGCCGACAGCTGCAGTTGTTTTGTTTGTCTCGTCGGCGTTGCCTTGTGCTGTGCTTTGCTCTTTAGCACATTGGGTAAAGAACAGCATTGCCACAAATGCAAAAAGCACTGTTCTGAATCCTTTTGTTTTTTTCATTTTAATGTAGTTTTATGTTATTATTTTATTTCTTTTCGCGTTCGGGTATTGCATGAGGATTATCGCGTCGTGCATCCTTGTCCTGAGCTTCGACACATTTTATTCCTCTTCGGCGCATCTCTTTATTGCCCCCCACGTGTATGTTAGGGAAACGGCCGTTTTTCTTTATAATTATGGTAATTGCCAACAACACTATGCAAATGGCAAGTATCAACGTGGTCAGCAAAAATACTTCTTTCATCTTTTCAAATATTTCTTTTTAAAGATAATGCCAATATTCAAAAATAAAGCAAATTTATTTTGTTCTCACTTTATGTTGTATTACCTTTAACCGCAAATAGCTTGTCGGCTGTTTTTCGCAACGAGTGCAGCCTATGTTCGCAAACTTTTGCTTGCAAAGATAGTGCCAACGAGTGAGTGAAAATTTATTTTCAATCGCAACGAGTGCAGCCTATGTTCGCAACACAGTTGCAAAGATAATCTTTTTGTTGCCTTTTTGGTTGAATAAGAATATCAAAAAAGTGAAAAAGAGTATAATTACCCCTTTTATTAACTTTCTTTTGTAAAAGAAATTGATTTTATTAACAAATTTATACAAATAAGAATATGACCGAAACAAAATTAGAACCAAAAATTGTTTTTGATTTTTTTGATGAAATATGTAAAATTCCTCGTGCCTCGAAACACGAAGAGCAAATTTCTGCATATTTGCAAGAGTTTGGAAAAAAGCTCGGCTACGAAACTATTGCCGACGAAGCCGGTAATGTCCTTATAAAAAAGCCGGCATTTCCGGGGTACGAGAATTGCAAGACCATTATTTTGCAGAGCCACATGGACATGGTATGTGACAAACGCCCCGATGTTGAGCATGATTTTTCAAAAGACCCCATAAAGACATACGTTGATGGCGAGTGGCTGAAGGCACGCGGAACAACCCTTGGAGCAGACAACGGCATTGGAGTAGCAGCAGAAATGGCTGTGCTTGCCGACAAGAATATGCGTCACGGACCTATAAACTGCCTGTTTACGATAGACGAAGAGACGGGGCTGACCGGCGCCGAAGTTCTTGCCCCCTCAATGCTCGACGGAGACATTCTCATAAACCTCGACTCCGAGGACGAGGGCGAAATATTCATCGGCTGTGCGGGCGGTGTCTGCACATACGCCGACTATAAATTCATGTGGACACCCATTGCCGGAGATTTATTCTTTTTCAAGGTAGAAATATCGAACCTTACAGGCGGACACTCGG
>CAZXIQ010000319.1:0-1941 GCA_964640785.1 uncultured Bacteroidaceae bacterium
TTGCGTTTGAGTGTAAGGAACATGTTGTCCTTGTTGGTGTGCATGTAGGTCTGACCATATTGGTAGATGTCATTTTCGTAATGCAGACGCAACGAGTGTATGGGAAATTCGTTGGGGTGTTCTTTCTTTTTGGTGAACGAATATTCCATTTCTCCCATATACTTCAGTTTGTTGTCGCCAAGGCCGTATGCAAGGAAGAATCTTCCGAATAATTGTGGGTGCAGGTAGGCCGATGTCATAGCACCTGTACGCAGACGTGTGCCTTCTAAGGCATTGTGGCTGATGCTTGTGTTTACGGGACCGTAAAATATAAGTGGGTTCTTTTCGCGTATCGGTACCCATCCGGTGAACATGAATGTTACTCCTTTTTCGAGCCAGTAATATACCGGGTTGCTACGCAACTGTTTCATCATCTCTTCGACAGATTGTTCTTTGGCTGTGACGTCTGCGATTCTGTGTGCAACCCAATAGTCTTTGTCGCGATTGGTTGCTTCGCTCTCTTCTACAATGGGTGTCTTTTTGTTTAGAATCTCTGTGGCTTTTTCGGAACTTTCGAAATTGTAGTTTCTGTATGCAGCCTCTCGATTGGCGTAGATTCCATTGACGGCATTTACAATTTTTAATTCTGTGACAAGAGTTTCGCTGTTTAGTATTCTTGTTCCATCGTCTATTCGGTCAAAGTCTTGTTTGATATTCATGTATTGTATGAAGTTCAGGTTGATGTCTTGTGGGACGTTCATCTGAACCATTTTTATGAAATATGTGCTGTCTGTGGTTACGTATAGATGTCCGTTGAATCCCATCGATTCGGGGTTGTGTGGAGCAAATGCAAGGTCTGTGCATCGTTCGCCGTCGATGTTTACGGTGTCCATTATGTAATATTTGTAGAAATTGAGGCCTAATGTGGATATTGGGCTGACGAACTTGTTGCGAAAGAGTGAAATGTTGTCTTGGAATATATCGACATCTTTGAAGGTCTCTTCGAAAATTGCTTCAATGGATTCGTCAGAAACAATGTCGTCGATGCCTGCTCTTTGTCTCGCTTTTACATACTGCCTTTCACTTTTTGGCGATTTTCTATAATAGTCTGTGGCAAGAAGTTCTCTTGTGGATATGTGCAGTATTGGCTTTCCTGATATTAGCGATGTGTCTATGTATTGGTCGAGGAAAGAGAAACGTTTGCCAAAGTGACTCTCTTCAGAGGAGGTGAAGTTGTTGAGTGCAATGTTTAGTTTTTCGTGTCTGTCGCGGCTGTAAAAGGGCTTGTTTTTTGGTGAATTGTCGTCTCTGTGGGCTATTAATTTGCGTGCAAGTTCCACGGCAGGATTGTTTTTCTTGCTGTATTTCTCTTTTTTAGGCTTAATGGTGATTTCTGAAAGTTCGTACATTTCGGGGCTTAACTGTACCTTTAACGGGAATTTTGTGCGAACTGTCAGTGCTATGCGTTTTTCTTTGTAACCTATGCTGCTAATTATTAATGTATCTTTTAGTGTGGGGGACATGAATGAAAAATTGCCATTGTTGTCCGAACCGCATCCGAAAGTGCTGTTTTTTATTCGTACCGAAATGTAGGGTAACCGCTCTTTTGTAATAGAGTCGCAAATGTACCCGTGTATTCTGTGTTTTGTAGTTTGCGCTTGTGTTATCAAAGGGGTCGATAATACAAGTACTATTATATATATATATAGTTGTATGGTATTTTTCATTGTATATTGACGAGTCGGCTTTTTCTTTTGCATGTAATATAATGTGCAAAGTTAATGTTATTTTAAGTATAATCTTTTTTTTATAACAAGTTTTATGAAATTTACTTATTGTTTAAATAAGATGCTGTGGCGTTTCTCTGATATTTTTTCGAAATTTGCACTTCATGTTCTTAATAGAGACATTTTGGTTCGCTAAACTTTGAAAAATTTTTTCTCGTCCAAATAGTTGAGCCTC
>CAZXIQ010000320.1:0-1925 GCA_964640785.1 uncultured Bacteroidaceae bacterium
GTATCTATGGTAATACCAATCTTGTGAGTATCAACAAGTGGCAGTTCGACCTTGAAGAGAATGTAGAGCCTTTTTCTCCCACAATCCTTATGTCTCCTTCGGTTCACATTATGAGCTGGAGAAGTATTAATCCCCGTATCCCTTCGGGCGATGCTTTTGATTGGGCATACGAAGAGGTTATGATTCCCGGCGGCGACAGTGTGGTGAATGCCGTATATGTAATGTCGCTTGGTGTTCTTGCCGGATACATGGGTATTCAGGTAGGTGAGGGTGGTGCACACCGCACCGTGCTTTTCTCTCAGTGGGATTCAGGTGATACTGATATTGACCCCAATCTTCCCGACCACTTGCGTTCGACTGCTGTCGATAAGGGCGAGGGTGTTGTTGCTCAGCGTTTCGGTGCCGAGGGTACAGGTATTCAGTCGTTCCGCAACAATGGTGCATTCTGGGATTTCAACAAGTATGTACAGTTTATAACACACTGCCGCAACGAACTTGCAACATACGAGGTTGAGGAAAATGGTCAGGTTGTGACCAAACAGCAACGCAATATGCTTGTTTCTGCTTGGTGGAACGCACAGGACGAGAAGGGCTGGCAGTATATATCAACTCTTCGTGTGGCAAACAGAAATTCGTTTATCGATTCGTGGTATTCTTTTGTAGAGTGCTTTGTTAATTACAACGGACAAGAGAAACGCATCGGTTACTTCAGAAACGGTTATGCAAAAGAGAGATCCGGTTCTAAAAAATGGTACCACATGAATAAGGCTGACTTCGGACACAACAACGGTGGTACGGCAATGGGTAAACGTAATGATATTTGGCAGGGTGTAGACCCCAATGACAAATATGCGTGGATTATGACTACCGGTGGTTTCCACAATGAGGCTCATATTGAAAAATGTCAGGTGCCTTTGCGTACCAAGAATACTCCTGTCGATACAATCGACCTTGATGTGTTGTTGGCACGTGAAGAGCTTGCTTTTGCCAACGAGCGTGCGCGTCTTGATTCTATAAACGAGCTTAATACCTATAAATATGATAATACCAAGTGGGAGCTGTTGAGTTTCTCCAGCGAAGAGCCCACAGGTGAAAATAAGAATGGCGTGCACAATGGTCTTGCAAAATTAATTATCGACGGTGACCCAAATACATATTGGCACTCGCAGTGGCAGAGCACAACGGCTAAATTACCCCACAACTTTGTAATCGATTGCAAAGATACAATAGATATAAACGCATTCTATTTTACACTTAGCGACGGAACATCGCGCTATCAGAAGGATATTCTCATCGAGGGTAGTCTGGACAATGAAACATGGTACGATGTTTACGAGAATAAAAATTGCCCCAATGATGCAAACTATACACTCAAGCTTGACTCTATTGCACAGGCACGTTATCTGCGTCTTACAATCAGAGGCACACAGACTGGTGTTGTGCATACACGTATAAACGAGTTTGGTGCAGTTCTCTATCCTCGTTCAACATCTGTGGATGACATTAAGTCTGATACAAAGAAGGCGAGAATTTACACTGTCGGAAATTGTATCTATGTTGATGCTCCCTCTACTGTTGAGAGTGCGCGTGTTGATGTCTTCTCGGCATCGGGCAGCAAAGTTGTTTCTCATAAAATAGAGGATATAATAAAGGGTGATATAATAAGTGTACATTCATTTGATTTTGCACCCGGTATTTATACGGTACGTTACGAACCGGTAAAAGGCAGAGCATGCACCTCAAAGGTTGTGATAAAGTAGTTACAGCCTGAGTGCTTTTTATAATATGACCCGAGGCGGCCGATTGGCTGCCTCGGGTCATATTATCGCTTTGTGGTGTGTTTATGAAAAGCCCCGTATCCCATTTTTGCGGCAGGGTGGACAAAAAGTAGGACAAAACCTCAGTAATCATTTGATATACATATC
>CAZXIQ010000321.1:0-1889 GCA_964640785.1 uncultured Bacteroidaceae bacterium
AATACGTAACTTGGGCGTAACGCATATATGGTATACAGGCATCATTGAGCATGCTACTTGCACCGATTATAGCGCATACGGCATTACCCCCGACCACCCGGCAATGATAAAAGGAGTGGCAGGCTCGCCCTACGCAATAAAAGATTATTACGACGTAGACCCCGACCTTGCCGAAAATATCGACAACAGACGAGAAGAGTTTCTCGCCCTTGTACGCCGCACCCACAAAGCAGGCATGAAGGTAATCATGGACTTCATCCCCAACCACGTGGCACGTCACTACGAAAGTGACAACCGTCCCAAGCGCACATTTGACTTTGGCGCCAACGACGAGAAGGACAAATTTTTCATGGGGCACAACAATTTCTATTATTTGGGCGAACAACCCTTTGGCGACGATATTGACACAAAAGGAAACGCCAATGCTCCCTACACCGAAAGCCCCCTGCGCGCAACCGGCAACGACTGTTTCGGCGTACCCCACCGCAACGACTGGTTCGACACCGTTAAACTAAACTACGGAGTAGATTACAGCACCGGAATACATCAATTCACTCCAATCCCCGACACATGGGTTAAAATGCTGAAAATACTACTTTATTGGGCATCACAAGAGGTAGACGGGTTCCGTTGCGACATGGTAGAGCTAACCCCGGTAGCCTTTTGGCAATGGGCCGTACCACAAGTAAAGGCACAATACCCCGGAATAATTTTCATAGGAGAAATCTATCAGCCCCATCTTTACCGCAGTTTCATTTACCAAGGAGGGTTCGACTATCTTTACGACAAAGTAGGCCTCTACGACACCCTGCGTGCCATAAGCGAGAACAGAGGCACCGTATACAATATTACATCCACCCTGCAACAAACTGCCGACATTAGCAAGCACATGCTCACCTTCCTCGAAAATCACGACGAGCAACGCATTGCATCGGACTTTTTCGTAGGCGACGGCTTTAATGCAATACCCGCATTTATAGTATCGGCAACAGTAGGCGTGCAACCGTTCATGCTCTACGCCGGACAAGAGCTTGGCGAAAGAGGTATGGACAAAGAGGGTTACAGCGGTATTGACGGACGAACAACCATTTTCGACTATTGGAGCGTAGACACCCTGCGCCGTTGGTGCAACAACGGGAAATACGACACAGCCCGCCTGACAGAAGATGAAAAGAAATTGCAAAAAACATATTCGCAACTTCTTAACCTATGCAACAGCGAAGAGGCCATAAGCGACGGTACGTTCTACGACCTGCAATATGCTAATCCAAATTCGGCGACATACGACGCATGCAATGTATATTCTTACCTGCGTGCCACCGAAAAAGAACTTCTGCTGATAGCTGTAAACTTCAGCAAAGAGACACGCCGACAAGAGATCAGAATTCCGGCCGAGGCCTTTACATTCCATAAAATAGAGCCACAGGGAAAAAGCCTGAAAGCGACGGAACTACTATCGGGCAAAAGCATAAAATGCAAGCTTAACCCCGACACAACAATTCCGGTAGAGATACCTGCTCTTAACGGAACAATATTAAAATTCAAATTAAAATAAGAAACTGTTAAAATTTAAATCGCAATTTTATAGAGCAAAAATAATAAAAACAGATATTTTTTGAATATAAAAAACAGCGAAACAAACGATGCAGTTTCTATATAAAAACTTTTTTTAGAAATATAAACAGATTCTAAATATCATGAAAAAATTGTCATTAATAGCAGCCACTCTGATGCTTATGCTCGCAACGGCACAGGCACAGGACAAATTCGACTACAAGCTTGTAAAAGAGATTGTCGATAACGAAAGAACATACTTCAACGACATACTCAAGCTCTACCTTGCCGACGACAAACTGCTGCGCACAGACGACGTTGCACTTATTTATTAC
>CAZXIQ010000322.1:0-1884 GCA_964640785.1 uncultured Bacteroidaceae bacterium
TCGCAAGTATACTTGCATTGCATTCGTTGGCACTATTATGGCAACATCGAACATTAAAAAAAAGAATTCAAACAGCTACTTAATATGAAACAATACCTTGACCTACTCGACCGCATCCTTAAAGAGGGAACAAAAAAAGAGGACAGAACAGGGACAGGAACCATCAGTGTATTCGGACACCAGATGCGTTTCAACCTCGAAGAGGGATTCCCTTGTCTTACAACAAAAAAGTTGCATCTTAAGTCTATAATACACGAATTGCTATGGTTCCTCGCCGGAGACACCAATGTGAAGTATCTTCAGGAAAATGGGGTGCGTATATGGAACGAATGGGCCGACGAGAATGGAGACCTTGGGCACATCTATGGCTACCAATGGCGTTCGTGGCCCGACTATAAGGGCGGACACATAGACCAGATAAGCGAAGTTGTCGAGACACTGAAAAAGAATCCCGACTCGCGCAGAATAATAGTAAACGCATGGAACGTTGCCGACATTGAGAACATGAACCTGCCGCCCTGCCATGCAATGTTCCAATTCTATGTAGCCGACGGCCGACTGAGCCTGCAACTTTATCAACGCAGTGCCGACTGCTTTTTGGGCGTGCCATTCAACATTGCCTCGTACTCGTTGCTGCTGCAAATGATGGCACAGGTCACAGGATTGAAGGCCGGAGATTTTGTACACACTCTTGGTGACGCACATCTTTACCTTAACCACATAGAACAAGCCAAACTGCAACTTACACGCGAGCCGTATGCACTGCCGAAAATGAAAATAAACCCTGATGTTAAAAATATTTTCGACTTCAAATTCGAAGATTTTTCATTGGAAGAGTATTCAGCCCACCCACATATAAAAGCCGAAGTTTCAGTATAATACAACAACCATGAGCAGAATTGCAATAATTGTGGCCATAGCCAAAAACAGGGCCATAGGCAACAACAACAAACTTATATATTGGCTACCCGACGACCTGAAAAGGTTCAAACAAATGACTACGGGACACACCATTATAATGGGCAGCAACACTTTTCGTTCACTGCCCAAAGGGGCACTGCCCAACAGAAGGAACATTGTACTTTCACGCAAAAAGATTGCCTTTCTGGGAGCAGAAGTTTTTCCATCGCTCGAGGATGCGCTAAGCAGTTGTGCAAACGAAGAGCTTGTTTATATCATAGGTGGCGAGCAGCTTTACAGCTATGCAATGCCATTAGCCGACGAACTGCACCTTACCGAGATTGACGATACTCCGGAAAATGCCGACGCTTTTTTCCCCGAATGGAAAAGCGAAGAGTGGAACGAAACAGACAGGGAAGAGCACTGCAAAGACGAGAGACATGCCTTCAACTTCTCTTTTACCACATACATAAGAAAGAGATAAGAATTTAAAAAACAACTTCTGAATTTCAAGAATGAATTTCATATATAAAAAAGATAGGAACTTTTATAAAAAAGCTCCTATCTTTTTTATGTGGAACAGCAGCTATTAACGCTGTGTAGCCGAATAAACGATTGAAAGTGCCATTGCCTCGCGCAACTCCATTTTCACGTCAGTGATGATACCCATCTGAGTATCTTTGTCTATTTTCAAAGACATCTTCATAAAGGGCTTGTCACGCTCGGCCAAACTCTCACGCTCTGCCTGAACAAACTCGCGAATGTGGCTAGGGTCAGCAAATTTATCGTTCAACTGTATACGGCTCTGTGTACCTAACTTTGCACGAAAATCTTTCGTAGGCTTACCGATGTAAATATTGGATACCAAAGATTTACGCTCAAGTTTCTCCAACTCAGTACCTGCAGGAACTTTAAATTCCACTTTCAATTCAACCTCACGCATTGATGTTACAATCATGAAGAAGAAGAGGATTGAGAATATCA
>CAZXIQ010000323.1:0-1871 GCA_964640785.1 uncultured Bacteroidaceae bacterium
CTTGCTCTTAATGCTTTCCCTAATATGCCCCGTTTCGATAGGGGAGTGGATAGTTATATTACAGAACTGTTCTATCAACTGCATTACACCGATTATGGCGTGCTTGAATTGCGCCGTAAAGCATATAACACAAGTTTCAAGCATGGGAGGGGTGAGGTGAAAAGGATGATGGATTTTATGAAAGTTAATCCTTGTGATGATATTCTGTTGCCGGGTCACATATTTTCGCCGTTACATCCCGAGTATCAAAAATATTACACTTATAGTGCAGACACTTTGTCGCTCGATGGCAAAAAGGTGCGTGTATCCTTTGTCGGTCGTTTCGATAATATAAGATTGCTTACACGTGGCTGGATGTGGTTAGATGATTCTTGCAATGTTAGTGAATTTGCAATGAGCGGATGGGACGAGCAAGGCCGGTTCGAGGCGGTATATAAAATGGGATTCAGAGGAGGCGTGTCGGGTGTCGTCGAAACGGTTCATGTAGACGTTGATTACAATTTTATGGGAAATAAATTGAATATAGTCGCCGATGGCTGTTTCGATTATAATTATGTGCTGTCAGTGAACAGAGCTGCGGCTTTCAGGGGCAATGCCGATAAATATAATCTCAGTGGAAGTTCTTATGTCTCATGGGATACTATAAAAAATGTCAATCCAGTTGTATATGCCGAAAAGAATCGTCCCATGCAGCTCGATAGTGACGAGGTTGAACTGCTCAAAGGCACAGGAAACGATGCCTCAAATACAACTTCCCCAAAAAACTGGATGTGGAATATTGGTGACGTAATGATAAGCAGCCACTCTTATGATTGGGGCGGTGGCGGTGTCAGATTTTCGCCTATAATAAATCTCTCTTCGATAGATTACAGTACCGGACGCGGACTATCCTATAAATTTTCTATGAATCTGCGCAGCTCTCTACGTGATAATCGTGAGTTTCGTTTCAAGCCTCAAATAGGTTACAACTTCAAACAAAAGGCTGTTTATTGGAATGTTAATGGCGATTTTGTATATAATCCGTCGCGCTTAGGAGTATTAGGTCTTAACTTTGGTGAGGGTAACAGAAGTTATAGCAGTGTGGTGCTCAACAAAATAAAAAATGCAGCACTCGACTCGTTGAATTTTGAAAATCTTAATTTAAACTACTTCCGGAATTTCTACGTCGAGACTTTTCATGAAAGTGAAATTTGCAATGGACTCAGCTTGTTGGCGGGTGTGAATTTTCACAGACGTGTCCTGCGTGGCAATGCCGACAGGCAACTTGACGATTATGGCTTTCCGTTAAGAAAAAAATATGTTCAGTTTGCACCCCACCTACGCTTTACTTGGCGTCCGGGAATGTACTATTATATGAACGATGGACGAAAAATAAACTTGGGCTCGAAATATCCTGTTATTGCGTGGGACGTCGAGCAAGGGGTAAACGGAGTGTTGGGGGCAAATAGTACATACACGCGTTCCGAACTTGACGTGCAATATAAATTAGGTATAAATGGTGGTAATTTGCTCTATTTACGTTTCGGAGCAGGCGGATATTTCTATACTAAAGATGTCTATTTTGTCGATTACAGCTTCCTGAAACAGAGTAATTTGCCCATTGAACGCAGCGAAGAGCTTGGCGGAGTGTTTCAATTACTCGACTCGGAATGGTACAATGCTGCAAATAAGTATGCTCGCGCCCATTTGACATACGAAGCCCCGTTTCTGTCGTTGCAAAAATTGTTTCCACGTGTTAAACTTTTTAAGAATGAATACATATATTATAATATGTTGTTCATATCCCATTTACTCCCATATATGGAACTTGGATATGGAGTAGCTACTCCGTATGTAGATATGGGGCTTTTTGTAAGTTCGCAAAATATGCA
>CAZXIQ010000324.1:0-654 GCA_964640785.1 uncultured Bacteroidaceae bacterium
TTTCCGTTGAGGTCGTATCCTGTGAACTCTTTAATTGCATCGAGCATGGGCACACGACGGAAGGGGGCCTTGAAATTAATTACATTGTCGCCTATCTTCACTTCTGTTGTGCCGTTTACGTCCATTGCTATTTTTTCGAGCATCTGTTCGGTGAAGTTCATCATCCAGTTGTAGTCTTTGTAGGCTACATATATTTCCATGCAGGTAAACTCGGGGTTGTGTGTGCGGTCCATGCCTTCGTTGCGGAAGTTTTTGGAAAACTCATATACTCCCTCGAATCCGCCTACTATAAGGCGTTTAAGGTACAGCTCATTGGCTATGCGCAGGTAGAAAGGAATGTCAAGTGCATTGTGGTGTGTGATGAATGGACGTGCAGCTGCTCCACCGGGTATTGACTGCAATACGGGGGTCTCTACCTCCATGTAGCCTCGGGAGTTGAAGTATTCGCGCATGGAATTGTATATCTTGTTGCGCTTGATGAATATCTCTTTTACTTCGTCGTTTACAACAAGGTCTACGTAGCGCTGACGGTAACGAAGTTCGGGGTCTTCGAATTTGTCGTATGCTACTCCGTCTTTGTATTTTACGATGGGCAGGGGACGTATGCTCTTCGATAGGATTGTAAGTTCCTTGGCGTGTACGGTTATTTCGCCT
>CAZXIQ010000324.1:664-1855 GCA_964640785.1 uncultured Bacteroidaceae bacterium
GGAATACGAATCCTTTGATGCCTACAAAGTCGCCAATGTCCAATAATCTTTTGAAAAGTACGTTGTAACCCTCTTTATTTTCGCCCGGGCATATATCGTCGCGGGTGATATATACTTGTATTCTTCCTTTTGAGTCCTGAAGTTCTATGAATGAGGCTTTGCCCATCACACGACGGCTCATCATGCGTCCTGCAATGCACACCTGACGAGGCTCGTCCTCGTCTTTGAAGTTTTCTATTATTTCTGTCGAGAATGCGTTTGTGGGGTACTCCGCTGCGGGGTAGGGTTCTATGCCCATATTGCGCAATTCGGCGAGTGACTCGCGGCGGATTATCTCTTGTTCGCTTAGTTCTAATATATTCATGGTTCTATTTTGTTTTTTATATTATACGATTTTTTTGAAATAGTCGATGGTACGTTGCAGTCCTTCAGCAAGTTGCACTTGTGGTTGCCAGCCGTTTAGCTCGCGACGTGCGACGGTAATGTCGGGCTTGCGTTGGCGAGGGTCGTCCTGTGGCAGTGGCTGGAATATTATCTTTGACTTTGAGCCTGTAAGTTCAATTACTTTTTCGGCAAGTTCGAGCATTGTAAATTCACCGGGATTGCCTATGTTTACAGGGCCTGTAAATTCGTCGCCGGTGTTCATCATTCTTGTCATTCCCTCTACAAGGTCGTCTACATATTGGAAACTGCGTGTCTGTTTGCCGTCGCCGTAGATGGTGATATTTTCCCCTCGCAGTGCCTGAACAATGAAGTTCGATACTACGCGTCCGTCGTTCATGCTCATGCGTGGGCCGTAGGTGTTGAAGATGCGTACTATTTTTATGCGCAGATTGTTCTGTCTGTGATAGTCCATGAAGAGTGTCTCGGCGCAGCGCTTGCCTTCGTCGTAGCACGAGCGTATGCCTATTGGGTTCACGTTGCCCCAGTAGCTTTCGACTTGTGGGTGTATGGTCGGGTCGCCGTAGACTTCGCTTGTTGATGCTTGCAGTATTTTTGCTCTCACCTGTTTGGCGAGCCCAAGCATGTTCATTGAGCCTATCACGCAGGTCTGTATTGTTTTTACTGCGTCGTATTGATAGTGTACAGGTGAGGCGGGGCAGGCGAGGTTGTATATTTCGTCTACTTCGGCTGTGTAGGGCTTTGTAATGTCGTGTCGCACAAGCTCAAAATGGTCGTTGCTTATGAGGT
>CAZXIQ010000325.1:0-1841 GCA_964640785.1 uncultured Bacteroidaceae bacterium
GACGAAAATATGATGTACGTGGTAGGAGCCACACAAGGCAAAGCATTTGAAAATATACGCCGCATAGTACCCAACCACTTCCTGCTTGTACCCGGCGTCGGCGCACAAGGCGGCTCGCTCGAAGAGGTGTGCAAGTACGGCATGAACGCCGATTGCGGACTACTGGTAAATGCAAGCCGCGCCATCATCTTTGCCGACAGCAGCGAAAATTTCGCAACAGTAGCAGCCGAAAAGGCTCGCGACTACAAAGAACAAATGGAAAAAGAATTATCTTTACACAAGATAATATAAAAAACATACATAAAAAGCGAAATAAAATAAAAACAAAGCATAGTTTGATTTTTATTCATTATCTTCGCTTGATAAAACAAAAGAAGTTTCTAATAGAAATTAAAACAGTTTCTAAGTAAAGAAAAATGAAATTCACAGCAAAACAAATAGCAGCATTCATACAAGGCGAAATTGTCGGAAATGAAAATGCCGAAGTATATACATTTGCCAAAATAGAAGAAGGCACCCCCGGTGCACTATCCTTTTTGGCAAACCCCAAGTACACCGAGCACATATACACCACAAAGTCATCAATAGTACTTGTAAACAAAGACTTTGAGGCACAAAAAGAGATAAGCGCGACACTCATAAAAGTAGACAACGCATACGAAAGCCTTGCCAAACTGATGATGCTCTACGAGTCGAGCAAGCCCAAGAAACAAGGAATAAGTTCGCTTGCCTCAATCTCGCCAAGCGCAAAAATAGGCGAGAATGCCTACATTGCACCATTTGCCGTCATAGGCGACAACTGCGAAATAGGCGACAACTGCATGATACACGACGGAGTGTCCGTTGGCGACGGTGTCAAGATAGGCAATAACTGCACACTCTATGCCCATGTAACCATCTACCACGATTGTCGCATAGGCAATAACTGCATACTGCACAGCGGTTCAGTGATAGGAGCCGACGGATTCGGTTTTGCACCCACCCCCGAGGGATACAACAAAATACCCCAAATGGGCATAGTAACCATTGAAGACAATGTAGAAATAGGAGCAAACACCTGTATCGACCGTGCCACAATGGGAAGCACTATCATACACTCGGGTGTAAAAATCGACAACCTTGTGCAAATAGCCCACAACGACGAAATTGGCAGCCACACAGCAATGGCCGCACAAGTGGGCATTGCAGGCACAACAAAAATAGGCGAATGGTGCATATTCGGCGGACAAGCAGGAATATCAGGACACAGCACAATAGGTGACCGCACCACAGTAGGACCGCAGTGCGGAACGATAGGCAGCCTCAAAGGAGGCGAAACAGTACTCGGCTCGCCGGCAATAAACGCCAAAGAGTACATACGTGCATCGGCCTATCTGAGACGACTACCCGAAATGAGCAAGACAATCAAAGAGCTAAAGAAAGAAATTGAAACTCTTAAAAACAACAAATAATACAAAAACAACATAAAACCTATCAAGATGAGCAACAAGCAACAAACCCTAAACGGAAGTTTCTCTCTGTTCGGAAAGGGACTGCATACAGGACTAAACCTAACTGTAACATTCAACCCCGTACCCGAGAACTACGGTTACAAGATACAACGTATCGACCTGCCCGGTGAACCCATCATCGACGCAATCGCCGAAAATGTAACAGAGACCACACGCGGAACCGTACTTACCAAAGGAGAGGCCCGCGTAAGTACAGTGGAGCATGCAATGGCTGCTCTCTTCGCATTAGGAATAGACAACTGTCTGATGCAGGTAAACGGTCCCGAGTTTCCCATTCTCGACGGCAGCGCAAAATACTATGTAGAAAACATTGAGCGCATAGGCCTGAAA
>CAZXIQ010000326.1:0-1826 GCA_964640785.1 uncultured Bacteroidaceae bacterium
GAACTATAATTTGGATGAAAATGGTAAAAAACAACCTATGGATTTTGTAAAAACCGGCAACAACCATCATGTGGCTATTTATATTGACGAAAATGGAAAATATCACGAGAATATTGTGCCGTTTTTCGATGCCGTAGCCCGTGCGATAAACAAGCAGCCGATAATTGACCGCGATTATAATGCCGAGTTTGGTTGGAAATTCTGTTTTTCCATGAAACAGAATGAGTATTTTGTATTTCCAAATGAATTGACAGGCTTTTATCCCGAAGATGTTGAACTTACCAATCCCGATAATTTCAAGATGATAAGTCCCAATTTGTATAGAGTACAATCAGTATCTTCGAAAGATTACTTTTTTCGTCACCATTTAGAGACGACTGTTGATAACAATAATGCATTGAAGGGAATTACATGGAAACGAATAAAGTCTTTACAGAATCTTAAGGGAGCAGTAAAGGTGAGAGTTAATCATATTGGTAATATTGTTCATGTAGGAGAGTAGTATTATGATTAAAAAAACGCTCTATTTTGGCAATCCAGCCTATCTGTCAATGAAGAACAGGCAGATGGTTATAAAGTTGCCCGAGGTTGCCGGCAATGACACGCTGCCCGAGTCGTTCAAAATAAAGAATGAAATAACAAAACCGATAGAGGATATAGGAGTTGTGGTCATCGACAATAAACAGGTGACAATAACCTCGGGGTTGATGGAGGCTCTGCTCGAAAATAATTGCGCGCTTATTACTTGCGACAGTCGCAGTATGCCCACAGGACTTATGCTGCCTTTATGCGGCAATACTATCCAAAATGAACGTTTCCGCGAACAGATTGAGGCCTCTCAACCTTTGCGCAAACAGTTGTGGCAACAAACTGTACAACAAAAAATAGTTAATCAGGCTCGGGTACTCGAAATATGTGCAAATGCCGAGACACGTTGTATGCACGTGTGGGCAAAGGAGGTGCGCAGTGGCGATATTGAGAACATGGAAGGGCGTGCAGCTGTGTATTATTGGAAAAATCTTTTTGGAATGATATCCGAATTTACAAGAGACCGTAACGGTATTTCCCCCAATAATTTATTAAACTATGGCTATGCGATACTCCGTGCCGTGATTGCACGCTCATTGGTGGCAAGCGGCCTGTTACCAACATTAGGCATACATCACCACAATCGTTACAATGCCTACTGCTTGGCCGATGATATAATGGAACCTTATCGCCCTTATGTCGATAAACTTGTTTTTGACATTGTGCAGCAATATGGTTGTGATATAGAATTGACAAGGGATATAAAAGCATTGTTATTGTCAATACCTACGATAGATGTTTATATTGGCAACCGTCAAAGTCCTTTGATGATAGCAGCGTCACAAACAACAGCATCGCTGTATAAATGTTTCAGTGGAGAATTGCGTCGTATTGCATACCCCGAACTATAATGAACAGAATAAGTGCATATAGAGTAATGTGGGTATTGGTTTTTTTTGACTTACCGACTGAAACAAAAAAAGAGAAAAAAATAGCTTTAGAGTTTCGTAAGAATCTGCAAAAAGATGGATTTACAATGTTTCAGTTCTCTATTTATATTCGTCACTGCGCAAGTGTCGAAAATGCCGCTGTGCATATAAAAAGGGTAAAATCTTTTTTGCCTGAGTGTGGAAGTGTTGGGATTTTGTGTATAACGGACAAACAATTTGGCTCTATGGAACTGTTTTTTGGAAGAAAAGTAGAAAAACCTATTGCAGGCGGGCAGCAATTAGAACTTTTTTAGGGCAGTGTCCACTATTTTGTGTAAATGAGAAAAACAGGATTCGGATATAAATCTT
>CAZXIQ010000327.1:0-1824 GCA_964640785.1 uncultured Bacteroidaceae bacterium
GAACCTTTTTTGTACTCTTTTCTCGTTCTTAACGGATTTTAATTGTACTTTTGTGCTAATATTGTTTTCTTTTATCCGAGATTAATTTAAAAGAACTTTCCATAATGAAAAAGGCGTTATATTTTGTGGCAACAGTGATGGCCGTTGCTCTGTTTGTCTCTTGCGGTGAGTCTGTCGAAGAGAAGGCGCAACGTTCTTTGCAGGCGGCGCGTATGGCTTATGAGGCCGGTAACTTTCAGAATGCAAAAATAGAACTCGATAGTCTGAAGATTCTTTATCCGAAGGCTTTTAACGCACGCCGCGAGGCTATGAAACTTATGCGCGAGGTTGAGCTTGCCGAGCAGCAACGCAGCGTAGCTTGTTTCGATAGTATGCTTGTTGTAAAGCGTGCCGAACTTGAGGGTGTTGTAAAGTCGGGGTTTGTGTTTGAGAAAGATGAGAAGTATCAAGAGATTGGCAATTTCATGGTGGCCTCTCAGGCGCCTATGAAAAATCTTACCAATAGCTATCTTCGTGGTCAGGTGGACGAGAATGGTGTTCTCACGATTACCTCAATTTATCGTGGCAGGCCTATTTCGCACAACAAGGTGAAGGTGGCTGTGGGTGACAGTTTCGCCGAATCGGATAATCCCATAAGTAACTACTCTTCCAAGCATTTGGGTGTTACCACCGAACGTGTCGATTTTCGTTTCGGCAAGGATGAGGGTATTATCGGTTTTATTGTGCTGAACAATGAAAAAACCATCAAGGTGGAACTTTCGGGAAAATCGTCGTATAATTATACTATGCGCAAGGATGATGTGCAGGCTATTACCAAACTGTATGACCTTTCGATGTTGTTGCGTTCCATACGTGAGCTTGAGGCTGCCAAGCAAGAGGCTATGAGGCATATTGAGTTTATTGAGCGGAATAAACAGCGTAGTGAGGATGATGCACCGGCTGTGCAATAGTATAATTGTAATAATGTGACCGGGCTGTCTTAAATTTTATTGCTTTTCTTCAAACTCCCTCCGAAAAACTAATGTTTTTCTCGTCCCTCTTATCCAAGATGGACAGTTTTTTGCCTGTTCTACAATGAAAGATTAAGTGTGGAAACCGTCGGTCGCTCGCTGTGCTGCTTACGGTGCCGGAGGTTTTTAGAAGTTACTATTGTTCCAGATAATTCCCCAGCTTTTTGTTACTATTATAATAACCATCACCAGACAGTAGATTAATTTTATTCCTGTGGTCAGCATAAAGGCGACAAATGACATAAACGCTGTTTCCAATGCTTTTTCCGGACTGTTTTTAGCATATAATTCACCTATAAATGCGCCAATAAAGGGGCCGATAATCATTCCTAATATTCCAAAGAAAAGGCCGATAATCATTCCTATCCCTGCACCCCATGTGCCATATTTCGAGCCTCCTCTTTTCTTTGTGAGCCATATGGGGGCAATATAGTCGAATATGGTTATAATTACTGTTGCAACGCCTGCTATTATCACTGTTGCCGTGTCTATGCTGTTGCCGTTGCATGGTAGCAGTAACAGCAGTCCGGCAAATGACAGCGGAGGGCCCGGCAGTGCGGGAAGTATAGAACCCGCAACTCCTGTGAGTGCGCATATTAGGGCGAGTATCACTAAGATGTATTCCATTAGCAATTCAAACTGTTTCTGAACGGTTATTTATTTTGTCAATGAGAATTTAAGGCTCACGCCAAAGTCGGTGGTGGTGGTTGGGTAGGCACTTGCCGAAATGAGCGGAATGGTTTTTTTGCGTTCTACAAAGAAACTCATGTTCAGCATTTTGCTGTATGTGTAATCGGCCGATAGTGAATAGTTG
>CAZXIQ010000328.1:0-1796 GCA_964640785.1 uncultured Bacteroidaceae bacterium
GCCTCAGGCCGGTACCATTTTTACCACACATGCTACAAGTATCGGTCGTTCGATTGCGTCAAACGGCAAACCTCTTTATGACTATTTCGAGGGTTACAATGGCGACCAGATGGCTGCCGAACTTAATGTTCAGTCGAAACATTCTGTCGAAAAACAGACTGCTCACAATGTAGACTGTTTCACAACTGTGAGCGACCTTACCGCACGCGAGTGTGAGCAACTTATAGAACGTAAGATTGATGTTGTTCTTGAAAATGGCTTTGAAAAGGACTTTGTACCCTCGGGTGCAAACTTTACAAGCAAACGTAAAAAGGCACGTGAACTAAGAATACGTGTAGCAGAGGCTCTGACAGGTACTGAAATTTCCGATAATGCACTTCTTATAGGCCTTGGTGGTCGCATGGAAATGCGCAACAAGGGTATCGACCTTTTCTTGCAGGCTGTTCGTGGGCTCAGAGATTCTAACGTCGATAGGGATATTGTTGCATTTATCGATGTTCCTGCATGGATGGACACTGCGCGCGAGGATTTGTGCGAACGTCTGGCACAGAAAAAAGGCGAGTGGAATACTCCTCTCGAAAATCCTTTTATCACACACAAACTGCATAATATGAACGAAGATGCCATAGTATGCGCCATACGCAATCTTGGCCTTGACAAGGTCAGTGCCGAAGAGCGTGTAAAGGTTGTATATGTTCCATGCTATTTGAATGGAAGTGACGGTGTGTTCAATATGTCCTATTATGATGTGTTGATTGGAAACGACCTTAGCGTCTATCCGTCGTACTACGAGCCTTGGGGGTACACTCCGCTCGAGAGCGTTGCTTTCCGCATCCCCACTATCACAACCAACCTTGCAGGCTTTGGTCTGTGGGTTAATTCGCTGCTCGGCAGACAAGGCAAGCTGAGTGATGGCGTGGAAGTCATTCAACGCACTGATAGTAATTATTTTGAAATGTCCGATGTAATTACAAAAAATATTTGTAACTTTGCAGTCCAAAATGAAAGCGACGTTGATGCAATAAGGAAAAAAGCAGCGAAAATTGCAGATAAAGCATTGTGGAAGTGTTTCATACTTAATTATTTTGATGCTTATGATTTTGCGCTGAAACAAGCTGAGATAAGAAAAAATGTATAACAAAAGTAAAATGATATGATTGAAATCAGTAATGCGAATGTTCCAACTTGGAAGACAATTAATGTAAAATCTCAAATACCCGAATCTCTTAAGAAATTAGATATTCTTGCACACAATATGTGGTGGGCATGGAATCAGGATGCAAAAGAATTGTTTGCTATGCTCGACGAGAAACTTTATGCCGAGTGTGGTAAAAACCCTGTATTGTTGCTCGAGAAATTGGGCTTTGAAAGACTCGAAGAGTTGTCAAAAGACAAAAATGTTCTTGCAGCATTGGATAGCGTATATTCGCGTTTCGAGAAATATATGAGTGTTAAGCCCGATGCAAAAAGACCTTCTGTTGCATATTTCTGTATGGAGTATGGTCTTTCTCATGTGCTTAAAATTTATTCAGGTGGTCTTGGTGTACTTGCCGGTGACTATCTTAAAGAGGCGTCAGACTCGAATGTCGATATGTGTGCCGTAGGTTTCTTGTACAGATACGGTTACTTTACACAGTCACTCTCTATCGACGGTTCGCAGATTGCCAACTACGAGGCTCAGAACTTTAACACTCTTCCTCTTGAGCGTGTTATGGAGAGCAACGGTGTACCTATGGTCATTGATGTTCCTTTCAACGACTTTAACGTTCAGGCAAACGTATGGCGTGTAAATGTAG
>CAZXIQ010000329.1:0-1789 GCA_964640785.1 uncultured Bacteroidaceae bacterium
TACGGGGCCGTAGGCTGCACCCAAAATTGCACCGAAAATGGGGCCGAGACCTGCAATGTTCAATAATTGAATGAGAAATGTTTTCCAACGAGGCATGGGAATGTAATCGACGCCATCGTACATGGTGGTTGCGGGTGTGGGACGTGTTTCGTCAATGTCGCACACTTTTTCTAAATATCTGCCGTAAGTAAAATAGGCGATTATGAGTGCCGCGAGGCAGGTAATAAATGTTATCATCTGTTTCTATTATTTTGTGATTGTTATTTGTTTAATTATTCGAATGTAATGTTTGCGGCACATTGGTAACCCTCGTCGTAAAGGTCGAGAAGTTTGCGTGTGTCGCGTTCCATGCGTCCTACCATTATTGGTTGCTCGGGACGAATAACAGTAAGTTTGCCGGCCGACTCAAGCTCTTCGACCATTGATATTTGTCTGTTGTACATTTCGTTGCGGTTACGTATGGCCTCGCGCAATTCAGGATATTTGCGGTACATAAAGAACGGTACCGCAGTTTTTTTCGTAGGCTTACGATAGCCTTTATTGCGTGTAAGAATCACCACGTTGTTGTCGTAGCCAAGTTCTTGGGCACGTAACAGGGGAATGGAGTCTGATACCCCCCCGTCCATCATGGGGACACCGTCCACGCTTGCAATGGGGCTGACGAATGGCAGACTGCTCGATGCTCTTACAATCTCAATGATGCGCGAGGGTTTGTTTTTTTCATCGAAGTAACAGGCTTTTCCCGTTTCGCAGCTTGTGGTTACCATTTCGAACGCCTCACTGCAACGAGCGAATGTGTCGTAGTCGTAAGGGTAAATTTCTTCGGGTATTGCGCGGAAAAGCAGGTCAAAGTCCATTATGTTACCTTTGAGCAGCAAATTTTTAAAACTTATGTAACGATACTTTTCGAGTAGGTCGATGTTGCAATATTTTGACCTTCCATGTTGGCGGGACATGTAGGAAAGTCCGTTACATGCTCCGGCACTTACTCCGATAGTATATGGAAAATGTATTCCTCGTTCAATAAAATTGTCTAATACACCGCTTGTAAATACACCGCGCATGCCGCCTCCTTCGAGTATAAGTCCCGACGTTGGGGTTATTTTTACTGTTTTTCTTGTCATTTTTTTACCGAATGTGCAAATTTAAGGCTTTTTATTGATTCGGCAATGTTGTTTGTGTTTAAAACAAATAATTTACGATTTTTTGAATAAAAACGATTAAATAATACTTTTACAGTATGCAGCGGGCCTTTCCGCTGCATACTGTTTTTTATACCCCCTTAACTAAGCCTTTGCCACGTGTAACACATTAATATACATTGTTTTTCAAAACGTGCAAATATTTTATCTATATTTGCGCAGAAATAATGTTAAATAATCAAAATATTGTAAAAAAGGTAATTCTTAATGCAGAATAAATAAAGAATAAGTAGTCGGCAGTAGTCTTAAAAGAGGTTCAGGCTGCTTGCCGATAATAAAAATAATTAATGAACCTCATTAGTAAACTATAAATAATTATGAAACAAATTTTTCTTACAGCAATTTCAGTATTTATTGCACTATTTGCCACAGCACAGACAACAGATGTGCAGATAGCCACATTGCAACATGGTGATAAAACAACAATTTTCACCGGTGTAAATGCTTTTGTCGATGCATATAATGCAGCAGCCGACTCAGCAGATATCATCACATTGTCGTCGGGTGTGTTCAACTCTACTACTATTAAAAAGCAAATATGTGTATATGGAGCCGGACATACAGCCGACACAATTACAGGTATCATG
>CAZXIQ010000330.1:0-1785 GCA_964640785.1 uncultured Bacteroidaceae bacterium
TTGTACCCATGGCCGAGTATGCAATAACAAAAGGAATGTATGTGGTGATGCGTCCGCCGGGTGTGTGCCCCGAAAAGATTGCCGTAGGCGACGACTATCATAAATATCTATTGAAAGTGTGGCGACACGTTGCACGACACAAAAGCCTTAAAAACCATCCGAACATAATGTTCGAACTTGCCAACGAGCCTATAAACATTGTTGGCAGCGACGGCACTGTCGGCGGAAACTCAAAAACACAGTTCGAACAGTTGAGCATATATTTCCAAGAGATTGCTAACACCATGCGCGCACAAGGCTGCAATAATATTCTGTGGATTCCCGGGACAGGCTATCAGTCGAAATACGCAGGCTACGCCGACTACCCCATAAAAGGCGAAAATATAGGTTACGCTGTACACATATATCCCGGGTGGTTCGGCAGCAGCCACAACTACGAGGCCTTTGCCCGAGGGTGGAAAGAGGATGTACAGCCCGTTGCGGACTTTGCCCCCATAATGGTTACAGAAATGGACTGGGCCGACAAAAAATATAACGCCTCGTGGGGCAAGGCCTTGACAGGTGTTGCCGGCGACCACAATTTCGGAGCGAACTTCAAAAAAATTACCGACGATGCAGGAAACGTAAGTTGGCTGCTTTTTACGTCACCCGAGCATCTTGCAGCCTTCAAAGACGAGCCGGCAAAGGATGGCAACTACACATTTCTGACCGACCCCGAAGCCTGCCCTTGGCCTGTCTATCACTGGTACAAAGAGTATGCCCTTGGCAACTATCCGCGAAAGATGTTCACACGAACAGCAAAAGGGTTACACACGAACGACAATTTCCGTCATTATGACCTAAAGGAACAATGGGAGTGGATGGACAACTGTGACAACAGCAGATGGTCGCTCACCGAACGCCCGGGATTTTTGCGTCTGTACACCGCGAGTATAGCTGACAGCCCCTCGCAAGCGCTTAACACCTTGACGCAACATATATTAAGCTGCGACAACAGCGACGGCCTAATATACGGAACAATAGCAATGGACGTTTCACAGATGAAAGATGGCGACATTGCAGGCCTTGCAATGATACGCGACTCTGCGGCATTCATCGCCGTAAGACAAAAGGGGAAGAAAAGGTACATTAAAGACAAAAGAGTAAAAGCCGACACCATATACCTGCGAGCAGTCTGTGACAGAAAAAGCGACAAGACGATATTCTTTTACAGCATTGACAATAAGAATTACGAACAGTTAGGACAAGAAATTCCCTATAATGCTGCCGCCGAAAATAAATTAGGCATCTTCAACTATGCAACAAAATCACTCGGCGGATGGGTGGACGTAGACTGGTTCACAACCGAACCCCAATTCGACGAGGCGACATTCTACGACGAGGCATTCGAAAAATACAGCGAAGAATCACTCACATTAGACAGAATAGAATGTGTCAATGGCAACAGTGGTACGCTGCTCACAGGCAGCACACGCAGCGTTGGGCTTATTGCACACTACAAAGATGGACACAGCGAGGATGTTTCACCCGTAGCAACATACAGCGTACACGACAAGAGCATAATTTCCATCGTAAAAGGGCGCATGACAGCATTGAAGGATGGCACAACCACTCTGACGGCAACCTTTAAGGGCGCACGAGGCGACGAAAAAAGTTGCACCATGAACATAACATCGACAACATTTCCACTGACACAAGGAGAATTCGACCCATCAATATGGGAGCGCGGAACACTCGACGAAAAGAGCCGTAGCGTCACCACCGGGAAATACGGCTTTGCAGGAT
>CAZXIQ010000331.1:0-1762 GCA_964640785.1 uncultured Bacteroidaceae bacterium
CTTGCCGAAAGCGAGTGCAAAGGTACAACAACTTTTTAAACTACAAAACTTTTTGAGAAGAAAATTTTAAAGTTTTTTTGAACCTTTCAAACAATCTATTAAAAATCAGAGAATTAAAGCATACACAAAGTTTTCAACAACTATGTTAAGAACTTTGTGTATAAACATTATTAATATAGGGGAACTATGAATTTTTGTTTATCAAATATTCGGCAACAGCAGTGTAAGCCGGCAAAGATAGCGGGTCAATCAACAGATTGCTTGCAAGATTCGAAGAGGCCAACCTTACTATGACCATCTGTGCTGTCGGGTCGATATATATAGCTTGTCCATGAACGCCTCGAGCCATAAATGCCCTGTTTTTGTTATTTGTAATCCACCACATATTGCGGTAACTCCACCCTTTAAGCAGCTTACCTTGTTCTGAATTTTCAAAGACTTTCGGATTACCGCCGTGAATAATATCCTCAACGTTCCCGCAGGAAGTATACGTTCGCCGCGCCACACACCACCGAGCCTTATCATTTCGCCTATTCGTGCAAGGTCGCGCAAGGAGGCGTTAAGCCCGCCACCGGCAAAAGGCACGCCTAACGCATCTACCTGATAATAAGCATCTTGTTCCATACCCATGCGATTCCAGAAAATTTCTGTCACAAGTTGCGCCACAGATTTCTTGGTAATACGCGAGACGACCCACCCTAACGCATCGGCATTCACCGTACGATAGCCAAAAACATTTCCATGCTCACCATCTTTTTTGACACCTTTAAGATAGTTGTAATATCCGACCGCGTCGTCACCGGGAGCAAGCATAGGGTTACCCGCCGCCGAAAAAGCCCAAATTTCCGCAGTGGGATTAGTATAATCCTCGCTGAATTTTATCGCTGTCGTCATGTCCATAAGCTGGCGCACGGTAGCATCGCCGAACCCCGAGGCAGAAAGTTCGGGAACATAATAGCTGACCGATTTTGCAGGGTCGAGGCGCCCCTCGGCATAAAGAGCAGCAGCCAACAGCCCTGTAAAAGACTTTGTTACAGACATCACAGCGTGCACACGTTCGGGAGTAAGTTCGGCAAAATATTTTTCATACACCACCCTGCCCTTATGTAAAACAATAATACCATCGGTGTAATTAAGGTCGAGCGATTCACGCCATGTTACGCGATGCTCCTTACCTGTGGGCAGAAAGGTAACACTGTCGATACGCGCATCAAGGTCGTACTCAAATTCTGACACAGGCACCATATTCCCACGCGGCACATTCACCGTGGGCATAAACTCGCGCATGTGTACCACGCTGTAACGCAACGCCGGAAATTGGAAAAACGACCCGTCGCGAGCTGAAATAATTTTATCGCCCGATGGCGGAAAGCCTTGCATATAGCCTGTTATATGCGGATTAGAGGCGGCAGCATCGGGTATTCTTTTCTTCTGAGCGAATGTAAACATAATAAATAAGAGTATTGCAAACAGGGTTATAAAAAAATATCTCATGGCGGTATATATCAATTAGATAGAAAGAATTTTAAAGAAACGGTTCACACACAAGATTATAACAACCGACCCGTAAAGTTGTTCACTATCGCTACAATAAGAAGGAACAGAGTGGTTCTATATAAAGAATTGTTTTTTTTAACTTAAGTAGCTGTTTTTGAATTTCAAGGACATAAATTCAAACAGCTACTTTGCTTGTTGCAACAAAAACAGTTTAACGTCAGTTCGATATAAGACTGTGTATTTATTATGGTTATTGGGGAAATAT
>CAZXIQ010000332.1:0-1752 GCA_964640785.1 uncultured Bacteroidaceae bacterium
GCTTTGAACAAGTGTGCCGTCGGGTGACATTGCTCGCATTATTACTTTTATATTATCGAGTGGCTTGTTGTGCGAGAGTGCGAGTACTTCGCCGTCGATGCTTATGCCGTCTTCGAGGTAATTTGTTATTTTGAACGGTTTTATGCCTGCCATTGTTTGCCATTCGTATCTTCTCCAGCCTTGTACCATCATCAGCAGGTCGAGGGCTTTGTTGTGTTCTTCGTCGTCGCTCTCGAAGTAGTATCCGGGGTTGGCAATATAGCCTTTAAGGTCGCTCGACAGCAATAGGTCGGTGCAGATGTTGTCGGTGTAGTTGCCGCCGTTGTCAATGTCTCCGTCGCGTACGGCAAGGCTCATGAATGTTTCTACGGGGGAGCCTGCAGCGTCGGTTACTTTTGTCTCTATCTTTATTTTTTCGAATGGTTTATAGCTCGCTTTGTCGCTGTTGATGGTTATGTTTATATTGTTGGGCATGTTGCCGGTGCGTACAAACAGCATGCGCTCGGCGAGAATTTTTCCTTTATCGGTGAACAGGGCTATTTGTTGCACTCCGGGCAGTAATTTTTCTTTGCTTATGCTGATGTATGCCTTGTCGTTGTTCCAACGAAGGGTGTCGAAGTATGAGAGGTGTCCGCGACACAAGAGGGTTGCACCAATTGTTCCGCCCGTGGCTTTACTGCGGCCTATTTTTATGCGTATGCTATCTTTTTGCATGTTGTCTACTTGCATTGTATAACCGTTTTTTTCGGCTTTTGGCAGCTTGAATTTGTAGTTGTTCCCTTCGTGTTGTACGTTTACTTCTCTTTCGCTGTTGTCGGTGGGGGTGTATGTGAAACTACCCATGCCTTCGTGTTCTATTGCAACTTTTTTACCGTCTATGATGATGTTGTCGGTCATCTTTGCAGGCAGTCCGTAGGCATCGGTTGCTTTGAATGCTATGCGCGACTCGACACCCTCGACAAGCGTACCTCCTTCGGGGTAGAATTCAATGTTCAGATTATCGCCTTTTTGGCTTTTTTTGCGTGTGTCGATGGAGCGTGAGGTTTTTGTGGTTGTAAACTGCATCTGTGCGTAGTCGCCATCTGTTTCGGGGGCATCGTATACGGGAAATACTCGCGAGAAATAGCCTCCCTCGCCGAAATTCTGCATTTCGCGCGTGTATGCTCGCACTTCGTAGTAGCCCGAGCGCAGGGCGTTTATTACATTTATCTTGTTACTGAATCCTTCGGAGAATGTTTCGCTGCGGCTTATGAGGTGCAGGTTGCCGTAGCATCTGCCCGATACGAGTTTCAACTTGTTCGAGGCTATAATGTCTCCATCGGGTGTCAAGAGTTCTACGTATAGTACGCGGCTCTTGGCTATCGGTAGCAGTGTGCCCGCATCTACAACGTATGCGCTGAACCATATTGTTTCGCCCAAGTAGTATGCTTCGTTGTCGAAGTGTAGAAATACTTTCTCTTGCGGACAACTATTGTTGAATTGCACTATATGTGCGGCAAATGATTTTAATTTCGCGAATGCGTCGTCTTGCGCTGTTGTGGGTGAGGCAGACATTATAAACAGTATAAATGTTATTGCCGATAATAGTTTTTTCTTGTTCATGGTGTTTAGTGTTTTTGTAAAATAGAAAAAGTGTCAAGTATAGTTTTTCTCATTCAATACAAATGTATGTATTAATAATATTATTCATTGGTTTTGATGTTTAAATATTGTTAATAAAAAATATTTTCTAATAATGTCTGCTAATCTTTT
>CAZXIQ010000333.1:0-1746 GCA_964640785.1 uncultured Bacteroidaceae bacterium
AGCATTGCTTTTCCTGCTGTACCAAGCGGCATACCACCCGGTCCCGGAATTTCCGCCAACAAAAAACGACGCACCGACGAAGGCATTTGCGACAAAAGCATTTTCATATCTTCCTTAAAGCCAAGCTCCAACGACTTATCAAATTCGTCAAACACCAACACTTCGGCATCGGCCACCACAAAAGTTCCACGCGACAAATGGTCGTTCAAGCGTCCGGGAGTGGCAATAACAACAGCAGGCGCAGCACCCTTCATAGAAACAATCTCTTCATTCACCGAGCGTCCGCCATGCAAGCAAAGAGCCTGAAAGCCGGTAGCCATCATTTTCCACACATCGGCCACCTGTCGGGCAAGTTCACGAGTAGGCAACACCACAACAGCCTGCACTCCACGGACATCCTCGCGCAAAATCTCGAGAAGAGAAAGAAGATAGGCCAATGTCTTGCCCGTACCCGTCGGCGAGAGAACAACAACATCCCCACCGCCACGAAAAGCATCGAGCGTGCGCAACTGCATATCGTTCAACTTTTCAATACCAGCCGCAGCAAGTGACAAACTAAGACGCGACGTTATTTCAATATCATTACCATTCATATAAATTCAAAAATAAAGTTATAAAGTAAGCGCAACCTATTATTCGCAACGTAGTTGCAAAGTTACTACTATTTATCCGGAGTTTCTTTTCCGTAGCAAGGAAATATTCCCTATTCTACCACATACCAAGTATATCCGTTGGCTGGAATTGCAACTTCGAGTGTCACGCAAAATTCACGGTCGAGTTTATATCTCTTCGAACGCCCCTCTTGTTCGCGGATTTTTGCTATTTTGTCCAATCCCGTATAATACAAAGGAACTTTTATTGTGCGACGCATCTCTCTGTCAGTAGGGTTGTAGAACATTGCCAATGCTTTCTCCTTGAGATTGGGATTGACGTGCATTATACCGTCCCAGTCACAAGCATCCGGCTGACGCAGATGTATAATGTCACTGTTAAGAATTTCGCGATATTTCTTGTACCAACTGATTACATCTATTACCACCTGCTTGGTCTCTTCAGTGTCGTACAAACGCGGACCACGATAGCATGCCTGAATACCTGCACCATAATTCTGGAACATCAGTGTGCGATATTCATAAAGATGCTCTTTGAGCGGTTCCAATGTTGCGGCTGCACCACCTCCATGATATTGCACAAGTGGAACAAATGACCAAAGCGACGAAGGAAGGCGCTCCCATGTGCAACGATAGTTGAGCTGGCGAGTATGTATGAGCTGGTGCTCACGTGGTAACGACCAATTGACCTCGCGATAGCCGATGCCCACTTTTGTAGAGCCGTTAAGAAAATAGTAGTCCGGTACATTTATATATACACCCCGTTCACACATCCAATTATACAGATCTGCGATTTTGTAAAATTGTTTCCACTGTGAATCGTTAAGGCCTTTGTGGTGAGTGTGTGAGGTCGATGCACATACATTGCCCGGGTAAGAACCGTCATGCTCAAAGCCGGTCATTCCGGTGCGCTCGATGAAAGTCTTTATCTTGTCAAAATATTCATATCCCCAATCGCTGCACAGGCAGGGTGAACTACCAAAAGTCATGCCACCACGTTTCCCTGTTTTTGGATTTATAACATCTACCTCGTCGCTTATCCATCGGCTCGCAAGGAGTGAATAGCAGCCAAGTTCTATACCTTTGGAGTTAGCATAATCGACAAATTCCTTGAAACGAGCGATATTCTTCTCTG
>CAZXIQ010000334.1:0-1741 GCA_964640785.1 uncultured Bacteroidaceae bacterium
GTGTACGTTGGTTGTTGAACTGCTCTACAAGGATAAACAGGTTCTGTTTGAAATTGCGCAGTTCTTGCTCTATGCGGGTGAGGGTAATCTTGCGGTTGCTCTCGGCCATGCGCAGCCTGCCGCGACGTTTGCCCCAGTCGAGCAGCGGTATTTGCACCCCTACCTGCACATATTGGTTGTGGCTCAGGCGGTCATAGGCCTGCTCAATGTCTTTGTCTACTCCGCTCATTCCCATCTGGGCTGTGAGGTTTATTTGTCTGAGGTTGCCGCGTGCGTCGGCAACGTTGTAGTCGGCTTGCAATCGGCGGCGTTCAAGGTTTTTTGTAACGGAGTTGTTGGCGAGGGCTTTTTCGAGTACTTCGTCGTATACAAGGTCGATGGGTGCGAGTGTGTCGGGTAGCAGCGGCTCGATGTATGTATTTTCGTCTATGGCGAGGAACGACCGCAGGCTGAACATTGCATTTTTCAGGTTACTTTCGTTGTTTGTGAGTGTTGAACGTGCGTTCAGTGTATTCAGACGTAGTTGCAACAGGTCGTTGTCGCTTATCTTCCCCATTGTGTGCTTGCTGCGGGCAACCTCGTATAGTTTCTCGGCGTTGTTAAGATTTTGTCGTGCGATGCTCACATTTTCCCGGGCAAGCAGCAGATTGAAAAAATAGTTTATTGCACTCATTGTAACTTGTTCCGTCGCAGTCAGGAAGTTCGCTTTTGCCTCGGCGTAGCGCACAGGTTCTATGCGGCGGTTCCACTTAGCATTGTTCACTCCGAAGAGTGGTTGGTTCAGCGTGAGTGTAATGGGGGTGCTCATGTAGCGTTGTTGCTTGTCGCCGCTGAAAGTTTTCAGATAGTCGAGCGACGAGTTTAGCGACAGTGTGCCGCCTGTGAGCCACAAGCTCTGCTGTACAGACAATTTGCCGTACATCTGCATGTAGTTGTTGCGCACAAAGGTATATGTCCCGTCACTATTCTGGTAGCTGTTGTAGCTTTGGCTGTAACTTGGCGTTGTTGCCTGAAAATTAACCTCGGGCAGCAGTCCTGCACGATAGATACGGTACTCCCAATAGGCTGCACGCAGCTCGTTCAGGGCGACGGCTGCGTCGAGGCTTTGCGTGCGGGCAAGCAGTATGGTCTCTTCGAGCGACAGGCGACGTTTATTTTGGTCGGCGTGAACATTCGTGGTCACGCATAGTAGTAATATTATTATCAGTTTTTTCATATTGCCTATATTTTCGGTACATCTACCTGCTTGTATTACAAAATGTGTGCCAAATTTTTACATTTCTGTATATTAGTGTGTTACCTGTTTTTGTGGGTGTCCGATAATGGACACTGTGTTCGGTCTTGTGTACGGTTTTACTCATCCCGCAGCGCATCGGCGGGCAGTATGCGTGTGGCACGTAGCACCGGAATCAATGTGCCGATGATGGTTATCAGCAGCATAGCCACGTATGTTATTGCCGTAACCCACGCAAAGTGAATGTAGAAATTATTTACTCCATATTCGGGGCTGGGCATGAAGTGCTCTTTATTGTTGATACACACTCCCGGCGCGGCTAAGCCTTCTGTGAGCACAAAATGAATGATGATGGGCATTGCTGTGACGAATGCAACAGTCAGCAGAATGACGGCTTCTATGATATATTGCTGCACGACGCTACTGCGCGAGGCTCCCATGCTGCGCATAATGCCGATGTCGCTGCGGCGGTTGTCCATCCGCACCCAGAATGTGCCGAGCATGCAC
>CAZXIQ010000335.1:0-1718 GCA_964640785.1 uncultured Bacteroidaceae bacterium
GTCTACCGTTGTGCCGATTTTCAAGAGACAAGTGGCGAAAATGTATATAAAGAGTTGCTTTTCAAGAACGATCCGCCCAACCGCATGGCGATTTTAGAGATTGTCTTTCCGGCAGATGCGTTGAACAAATATATTTATAATTCTGTTAAATTTATGATACCTTCAATATTGCTGGTGTTGGTGTTGTTGGTAACATTCTTGATAACAGTTTATCTGTTTGTAAGGCAAAAGAAGGTGTCGGAAATTAAAAATGATTTTATTAACAATATGACGCACGAGTTCAAGACACCTATTTCCACAATATCGTTGGCGGCGCAGATGCTGCAAGACCCATCGGTGGCAAAATCTCCGTCGATGTTTGGCAAGCTCTCGGGTGTGATAGCGAGCGAAACAAAAAGGTTGAGGTTCCAAGTAGATAAAGTGTTGCAGATGTCTATGTTCGAGAGCCGCGATAATACTTCGCTCAAGATGAAAGAGCTCGATGCAAACGAACTTATAACAGGGGTTATAAACACTTTTGCCGTAAAAGTAGAGCAGGGCGGTGGAAAAATAATATCATCCTTAGAGGCTGACGACCCATTTGTGTATGTCGATGAAATGCACTTTACGAACGTTGTGTTCAACCTCATGGACAATGCCGTTAAGTACAAACGTCAGGACGAGCCTCTCTTGCTGAATATACATACATGGAATGCGAATGGAAATTTCATGCTCTCCATTCAAGATAATGGCATAGGAATAAGCAAAGATAATATTAAAAAGATATTTGATAAATTTTACAGAGTACACACCGGAAACTTGCACGACGTCAAGGGATTCGGCCTCGGCCTTGCTTATGTGAAACAGATAATTCAGGCCCACAAAGGCTCTATACGTGCCGAGAGCGAAATAGGTGTCGGAACTAATTTTATAATTGTATTACCACTAAAATAAAGAAATTATGGAAGAAAAACAGAGTATCTTGCTATGCGAGGACGACGAGAACCTCGGAATGTTGCTCAGAGAGTATTTGCAAGCAAAAGGTTATCACGCCGAGCTTTGCGCCGATGGTGATGCCGGCTATCGAGCTTTTTTGAAAGGCAAGTTCGATATTTGTGTCCTTGACGTGATGATGCCTATAAAAGACGGCTTCACCCTTGCTCAAGAGATTCGTGCCGCCAATGCCAACGTGCCCATCATTTTCCTGACTGCAAAGACGTTGAAAGAGGATATACTCGAAGGTTTCAAAATAGGCGCCGATGATTATATAACAAAGCCTTTCAGCATGGAAGAGCTTGTTTTTCGCATCGAGGCAATATTGCGTCGCGTGTGTGGAAAGAAAAGTAAAGAAAGCTCGGTGTATAAAATCGGTCGTTTCCAATTTGATACACAAAAACAGTTGCTTTCAATTGACGGACAGCAAACAAAACTGACAACAAAAGAATCCGAACTTCTTGGGCTCCTATGCGCTCACGCCAATGAAATACTGCAACGCGACTTTGCTCTTAAGACCATTTGGATAGACGATAACTATTTCAACGCCCGCAGCATGGATGTCTATATAACAAAATTGCGTAAGCATCTTAAGGCCGACAGTTCCATTGAAATTATAAATATTCATGGCAAAGGTTATAAATTGATAACCCCTGAAACAGAAGTATGATTTTATTGGGAAATATAAAACAAGGAGGGTGACCCAAAAGTAAAATAGGGTTACCCTCTTTGCTTTTCTCCATATA
>CAZXIQ010000336.1:0-1700 GCA_964640785.1 uncultured Bacteroidaceae bacterium
ATATTCAACTAATTATAATATATATCACGCGCCACTTTTGGCATCATTACCTAAAAAACTCTTGCGAAAAGCGCAAGAGTTTTTTATTATACATATATTTTGGAACTGCTCTGACAGCCGTTACCTTTACCTTATCATTATCCCGTTAAATATTCTGCCGGAGTTTATTCCCAACCGACGAGCCGAAAAATACTCATCGCACGAAGTATAGGTACATATTCCCGAAAGAAAAATGTTCGTTTCGTTCAATCCACAGGCTATCAGTTGCAAGCGGTTAGCCTCGGGAAGGTCAATGTGCCACTTTTTGCCGTATCGTCGCGCCACACGCTCCATCGGGAAGGATGCCTCGCAGAAAGCATCATATACTTCGTCACCTACTTCAAAGGCATCGAGCGATATTCCCGGAGCAATTATCGCCTTAGTTGTTGCAGGGTTCATACAACAGGCCTTTTTCATTGCAAAGATGCTCTTTTCAACTATTCCTGCAACTGTTCCGCGCCAACCTGCGTGTATGGCAGCTACCGCTCCACTCTCTTCGTCGTGTAGCAACACCGGAATGCAGTCGGCTGTGGATACTCCTATGCAAACTTCTTTTTCACGGGTAAAAATGGCATCTACCGCGTATAATCGTTCGGCACGCGAGGAGGCGTCAAGCGCAAGAAAGGCTTTGTCTATTTCCAATATATTGGTACCGTGAGTTTGATGGGGCAAAATAAGTCGTGTGTCGTCTATTTTAAGTTTGGAACACAACAATGCCCTGTTTGCAGCAACATTTTCGGCACTATCGCCACAATATTGTGTTATATTGAACGAGGAGTAGTTTCCCTCGCCCACCCCTCCGCGACGCATTGTGGAAAATGCCACAATTTTCGCATCTGTTTCATATTTATACCACTCCATAATTCAAAAAAAGGACTGCCGGCAACAAATAGGCCGAACAGTCCTTGAATTTTAATTTTGTCCTTTGTAAAAAAGAATTGCTTAAAGTAATTGCAAAGCCTGCTCAAGGTCGGCAATAATATCCTCGGCATCCTCGATACCGACCGAAAGACGCATTAAGTCGGGAGCAACGCCGGCCTCTATAAGCTGCTCGTCGGTGAGCTGACGGTGTGTGTGGCTGGCGGGATGCAGGATACATGAGCGTGCATCTGCCACGTGTGTAACGATGGCTATCATCTTCAGGCTGTCCATGAAACGGATAGCATCCTCTTTACTGCCTTTTACGCCGAATGCAAGTACTCCGCATGCACCGTTGGGAAGATACTTGTTGGCAAGGTCGTTGTATTTGCTGCTCGCAAGGCCGCAGAAGTTCACCCACTCTACTTTCGGATGTGCTTCGAGGTATTCTGCCACTCTCTGAGCATTCTCGCAATGGCGGGGCATACGCAGGTGCAATGTCTCGAGTCCCAGATTGAGCAGGAACGCATTCTCGGGTGCCATCATTGCGCCAAGGTCGCGCATCACCTGTGACACCATCTTTGTAATATATGCGGCCTTTCCAAATGCTTTTGTATAGACGAGACCATGATAGGAATCGTCAGGCTCGGTCAGACATGTATATTTGTCGTGCTGTGCCTCCCAATCGAAGTTTCCACTGTCGATGACTGCTCCACCAACTGCCACTGCATGACCATCCATGTATTTTGTTGTCGAGTGGGTTACAATATCCACTCCCCACTCTATGGGACGACAATTCACAG
>CAZXIQ010000337.1:0-1685 GCA_964640785.1 uncultured Bacteroidaceae bacterium
AGGGATTTCTCCTGCGGGTACAACCTGTGTGTTAGCATCGTTAGAGAATGCATCGGCTGCAACACAGTCTGTTCCAAGAACGAGGTTTACACCTTTAGCTTTGGCCTGCTCGATGATGTTAAGTGCAAGGTCGAGTTTGTCGTCCTCAACGATAGAGTTACCAATCTGACCACCTTGTGCCTTGGCAAATGTGTATGTCATGCCACCGCAAAGAATGAGGTTGTCTACTTTGTCCATGAGGTTCTCGATGATACCTATTTTTGTGGAAACTTTAGAACCACCCATGATTGCTGTGAAAGGACGTTTGATGTCTTTGAGGATGTTGTCTACTGCCTGTACCTCTTTCTCCATCAAATAGCCCAACATTTTGTTTTCCTCGTCGAAATAGTCGGCAACTACGGCTGTCGATGCGTGACGACGGTGTGCTGTTCCGAATGCGTCGTTGATGTAGCAGTCGGCGTATGATGCCAATGTCTTTGCAAATTCTTTCTGAGATTCTTTCATTGCCTTTTTAGCATCGTTGTATGCAGGGTCTTCTTTGTCGATACCTACGGGCTTACCTTCTTCTTCGGGGTAGAAACGGAGGTTCTCGAGCAAAAGAACTTCGCCGGCTTTAAGTGCGGCTGCTGCCTCGGCAGCTTTTGCGCAGTCGGGTGCAAACTGTACGGCAACGCCCAATTTCTCTGATACAGCGTCTACAATCTGGCTCAATGAATATTTTGCGTTTACTTTGCCTTTAGGCTTGCCCATGTGTGACATGATGATGAGCGCACCACCGTCGGCCAACACTTTTTTAAGTGTGGGAAGTGCTCCGCGTATGCGGGTGTCGTCTGTAATTTTACCTTCTTCGTTCAAAGGTACGTTGAAGTCTACGCGAACGATTGCCTTTTTTCCGGCAAATTTGTAATTGTCAATAGTCATCATTGCTTTGTTTTTATGAAATATGATTAATAAATTTCTTTTTATGCTATTTATCACAACTTTTTGCAAATATAACTTTTTATGTTTAAGTTTTTGCTTGATTTTTATAAAAAAATATTAAAATTTTTTATCTGTTATTTTTTGCTTATGTTGTTGCGTCGCAAATACTCTTTGCATATTTTTGTCAGTCCACACGAAGAGCATTCGGGGTTGCGGGCTTTGCATGTGTATCTGCCATGCAGTATGAGCCAATGGTGGGCTCGGGGCACAAGTTGCGCGGGTATGTATTTTACAAGCCTTTTTTCTACACTGTATGGGGTGGTGCAGCTTTTTGGCACAAGCCCTATACGGTGGCTTACTCTAAAGACATGTGTATCGACCGGCATTGTCGATTTATTGAATATGACGGCTTGTATGACGTTGGCTGTTTTGCGGCCTACACCCGGAAGAGTGGTTAGTTCTTCGAGTGTGTCAGGTACTTTACCGTCGTATTTTTCGACAAGTATTTGCGACATGCCCACAAGGTAACGGGCTTTATTATTGGGGAACGATATACTTTTTATGTAGTTGAATATTTCGTCGGGATGAGCTTGGGCAAGCTCTTCGGGAGTGTCGTAGGCGGCAAACAGGTCGGGGGTGACAGTGTTTACGCGTTTATCTGTGCATTGCGCCGACAATATTACAGCAATCAGCAACTGAAACGGATTGGAGTAGTGCAGTTCCGTTTCGGCTACCGGGATTGCTTTTTCAAAATATTCGCGTAC
>CAZXIQ010000338.1:0-1677 GCA_964640785.1 uncultured Bacteroidaceae bacterium
GTTGTTTCCAATCCTATCGGAACGTGGCGCGAAATGTTACAAGGAATGGGGCATCTTATATCTAATTGCAAGGAGTACCTTTATATACAGACACCCTATTTCATGCCCAGCGATTTTGTGCTAACCGCAATTCTGAATCTTGCTCTTGCTGGAGTCGATGTAAGAATAATGGTGCCCGAACGTTCCGATAGCAGTATTACCGAGCTTGCCTCGCGCTCTTTTCTGGGCGAGGTAATGTATGCCGGTGTCAAGGTCTATCTTTATCGCGGGGGGTTCTTACACTCAAAAATGTTGCTTTGTGACGACATGCTTGCGTCGGTAGGCTCGGCGAATATTGATTTTCGCAGTTTTGAGTGTAATTTTGAGATAAATTCTTTCGTGTACGACGAGAATGTTGTCAGGCGGTTAAAGTCTCTCTTTTTGGAGGATACGCGCTCTTGCAGGTTATTTACATATAAAGAGTACAGGGAGCGCTCTTTGCAGTTACGTTTCAAGGAATCGTTGGCAAGGCTTTTTTCTCCTGTGTTGTAAGAACTTTTTTAGATAACAAAATATAATTTATATGAGTGATACATTTTCCAGAGCAAAGATTGATATTGTAATAGCCTCTGTGTTGTTTTTTATTTTGGTGGCAATGTATTTCATGCCTGTGCATATACCGTATAAATTGGCATTGCCTGTTGGCTTGCTTTTTATGGCGTCGCTGAAACTGTTACCGTGGCAGATGTCGTTTGCTATGCTTTTTTCGTGTGCCGGAGATTTTTTCGGGGCGTGTGGTAATTTCTTGGCACAGATGGCTGCTTTTGCTATTGCACACATGTTTATTATCGGTTATTTCTTTTCGCGGTACAGGTTGGGTGTGCTCCGTCGCAGATATATTCGCTATTCGGCAAGATATATGACTGTGGCGACAGTTGTTGTGTTGCTCGTCCTTTTATTTGCTTTTGTAAAAATAGTTCCTCATGTCCCGTCGGGTGTGCTCCGTTACGGTGTTTCGTTTTATGCCGTACTTATAGCAGTAATGGTGTGGAGCGCCTTGCAACAACGCAGTTTGCTTTTTGGCTTGGGCGCGGTGCTGTTCCTTGTGTCGGACATGATATTGGCGTGGAACCGCTTTGTAGAGCCTTTGCCTAACAGTACTCTTTTGATACTTCTTCCATATTATCTTGCACAGTGGTTGCTCTTTATGCGTTCTACAAAGTGGTGGGGACGTCACATGGAGCGTGAGTAAGGCTGTTTGCTGTGAAGATGGTAAAGTTTACACTGCCGTATGATATGTGGCGCATGAAATTGGGGTGTTGTGAAAAGTCGTAATCTTTTCCATGCTCGAAAATGAAAATTCCATCTTCCTTAAGTAAGTTGTACTCGAAAATAAGGTTGGGTATTGTGCCCAATTCCTTAAGTTGGTAAGGAGGGTCGGCAAATATTATATCATATTTGCGAGAGTCGCGGCGCACGAAACGAAATACGTCGTCGCGCAGGGGTATCCAATTTTTATCTTGCAGTTTAGCGTGAATTTTTCTTTGATGCGAGTAGTGCAGAGAGTCCAATTCTACTGATATTACAGGCGCGCAACCGCGCGAGAGAAACTCTAAGCTTATGCCTGCCGTTCCCGAGAATAGGTCGAGAACTGTGCTATCTTCAAAATCGACAATATTGTTCAATACGTTAAACAGA
>CAZXIQ010000339.1:0-1676 GCA_964640785.1 uncultured Bacteroidaceae bacterium
GGAAATTCCTGAACAAAGGAAGTGACGACTGATGCGTCCCGTGTGCCGGGGCTTTTGGTTCTTTTGGCCGCCAAAAGAACATAATAGAAATAATGGCCTTGCAAATAGCAACTACTTATAAGGGTAAAATAAACTATAAAGAAAAAAATCCTCTATCACCATAATATACACTCGGTCTTTACTATATAAGAATCTGTTTAAATTTAAGCAACTTCTTATAATCTTGTAAACTTTTAAAAATGTTTACTTGTTTTTTGAATGAAATTTCAAAATTAAAAATTATGAGAAAAGTATTTTATTCATTGTTTCTCCTTGCGGGATTCTTGGTGCTGCCATTTTCGTTGTCGGCACAGAGTGGCGGGCAATCGGGTGAGCCTGCTCCTATTGTTTACATTACGGAGAATGTGTACGAACAGCCCGACATTATTGCTGTTTTTAATAATACCCATACAGGGTATTTCCGCGACCCTAAGGCTCCGCGTTTTATTTTTATCGACCAGAAGGGACGTTGGGGGCTTGGCGTCGGCGGTTATGTGCAGACAAAAGCCGAATATGACTTTGGAGGTATAGTAGATAATGTGGATTTTCTTCCATCCTACATTGCTCCCGGCGGACAGGCATCGAGTCGTTACCAGATGGATGCAACAACTTCGTTGTTGTTCTTGAAACTTGTGGGGCGCAGTTCTATTTTCGGCGATTTTACCGTTTATACGGCGGGAACATGGCGAGGCTCGGGAAATACCTTCAAGTTACATAATGCTTATATGCAGTTCAAGTATGCAACGATTGGTTATAATACGGGTAACTTTATGGATGTTGCGGCGGTTCCGTTTACTCTTGACTATGCGGGGCCGTGTGGAATGGTTTTTTACAGAACTGTTCAGGCGGCGTTTAACTATGGGTTCGATTGGGGACTTTCTATGGGGTTGGCCTTTGAGGTTCCCGATGTTAAGGGAACGAGCAACGAGTTTGTTGCTGTCGGCAAGCAGCGTATGCCTAATATTCCTTTGTATTTCAGTTACAGTTGGGCTCCAAAAAATCATGTGCGTGTGAGTGGTATTTTGCGCGACCTTTCATACGACGATTATATTAATAAAAAGAATAGTCAGAAACTTGCTTGGGGTGCTCAGGCTACTACGCTTATGACTTTCGGTAAATTGCAATTGCGCGGACAGTATTGCGTTGGTGAGGGTATAGGCTCTTTGTTTAATGATATTTCGAATGTGGGTGTGGATATTGTGCCCAATCCTAATAATCTTAACCGCATGATGCTGATGCTTACCGATGGTTGGTACGCGGGATTACAGTACAATTTCACGCCGCGTTTGTTTGCGTCGGCTACTTACAGCCAGTGCTCGGTGCGCTCAAAGAATGGTTATGGTGGTGCTAACCCCGATAACTATAAACGAGGGCAATATGTTGTTGCGAATGTCTGCTATAATTTGTCGTCGAGCATACAGATTGGTGCTGAGTATTTGCATGGGTGGCGTGTCGATTTTGAGGGTGACACAAACAATGCCAATCGTGTGAATCTTTCGGCGCATTTTAATTTCTAAATAAAAGGATTCTTGCAGAACCTACAAATGTGTTGATAAATTCCTTTAAGAAAATTTATCTATTCGTTTGTAGGTTTTGACTTTTTTTTTAACTTCGCAACGTGAATTATATTGCAGGAG
>CAZXIQ010000340.1:0-1664 GCA_964640785.1 uncultured Bacteroidaceae bacterium
GCTTTCGACCTTGCCTATCTGCGCCCCATTCCTAACATAACAATAGCCTCGCCTTACGACGAGTGTGAACTCAGACGCATGATGTACACTGCGCAACAGCCCAATATGGGTACATTTGTCATAAGATACCCGCGCGGTCGCGGCTCACTGACAGAGTGGCGATGCAAGCTCGAAAGTATTCCTGTGGGCAAAGGACGCTTGTTGCGCGAGGGAACAGACGTGGCACTGCTTACGATAGGCCCCATTGGCAAAAGCGTTGCAAGCGTCGCCGGCGATGCTGCAAAAGAGGGTGTAAGCATGGCACACTATGACATGCGCTACTTGAAACCCATCGACGAGGATATTTTGCACGAGGTTGCCGGAAAATTCAAACATATAATAACTCTCGAGGATGGTACAGTTAAAGGTGGGTTCGGGTCGGCCGTCACAGAATTTATGGCGCAGCATGGCTACACTTCAAGCATACACATAATGGGTATTCCCGACGAATTTGTCGAGCATGGAGCAACTGACCAGCTTTACGATATGTGCAAAATGGACAAAGCCGCAGTGCTGGAGGTTATACGGAATATAAAGAATAAGAGCCTATGAAGATAGTGATAACCGGAGCCGGGGCTGTGGGTACTCACCTTGCAAAAATGCTCTCGGTAGAGAATGAGGATGTTGTTCTTATGGATGAAAGTGAAGAGCGTCTCGGTAAGTTAGAGTCACTCTTCGACCTTAAAGCCGTAGTCGGTTCACCTACAAGAATAAGCGACCTTAAAAATGCCGGAGCGGGTAGTGCCGACCTTTTCGTTGCTGTCACTCCTGTCGAAAGTTCCAATATAAACGCTTGCATCATAGCGCATTATCTTGGTGCCAAAAAGACTGTCGCGCGTATAGATAACCACGAATATCTGCTGCCCAAGCACAAAAGTTATTTCTCTTCACTTGGAATTGATTCACTCATCTACCCCGAAAAGTTGGCTGCCGAGGAAATTGCCACCAGCATAAAATATTGTTGGATGCGGCAGATGCTCGAGTTTGGTGGCGGCGCGCTTGTGATGGTGGGTGTAAAGGTTCGCAGCAATTCGAAGATTATAAACATTCCTTTCCGCGACCTGCAACGCGACACTCCCTACCATGTGGTGGCAATACAGCGCAAGGACGAGACTATAATTCCGCGTGGAGGTGACATGATTGAGGCCGACGACCTTGTCTGTTTCATGACAACTAAAGCCAATGTGTCGTACATAAAAGATATTTGCGGAAAAGAGAAATTTTCCGAGGTAAAAAGTATTATAATCATGGGTGGCAGCCGCATAGCGGTGCGCACCGCCGAGCTTGTCCCCGACAATATAAGCATAAAGATAATAGAGAGTGACTATGCTCGTTGCAATAAACTGATAGAGCTTGTAGACGACAGAGTGATGATTATCAACGGCGATGCTCGCGACCCTGAACTTTTGCGCAGCGAGGGTATTGACCACACTGACGCTTTTATTGCTCTAAGCGACAATTCCGAAACAAACATACTTGCCTGTTTGGCCGCCAAGCGTTCGGGTGTGTACCGTACGGTGGCCGAAATTGAAAATATAGAGTATATTTCCATGGCCGAAGAGATGGACATTGGTTCGGTGATAAACAAAAAGAAACTTGCTGCAAGTAACATTTTCCAGATGATG
>CAZXIQ010000341.1:0-1645 GCA_964640785.1 uncultured Bacteroidaceae bacterium
CCAAGCTTGCGGGTAGTTTCGGACAAAAGCTGATTACCCGTCGTGTGGATGGGTATGTATTGTTGAATGATATTTTGAAAGAGCGCTACGAGAAACTTTGCACTGTTCCTGTGTCTGTATTGTACCCTATAATATACCCGAAAGTTAAGATAAATGAACTTGTCAAGCCCGAGGGTGAAATATGGATTGCCATTCCCGGTGCTGTGGCGCTGTCGCGTCGCGATTATCTTTCTTTGATTCCTGAATCTTCGGCTGTTAATCCGTATAAGAAATGTGTTAGATTTATTATATTGGGCAACAGGCGTAAGGCCGATGGCGATGTTGTGTATTCCAAGGTTTGCGGTGCCGGAGTTCAAGATAATTTCGTATTTTTCGATAAGTTTGTTCCCGACGAAGAGTTTTATGCTTATGTGCAGATGTGTGACTACCTGATGCCTCTTGTTCATCCCGAGAAAGAGGGGTATGCAAAATATTTGACAGATAAAATATCGGGCACGTACAATATTGCGTTTGCGTATAGAAAGCCCATGTTGTGTTCCGATAAAATGTCTGTTTATGAGGATTTTAAAGATAGTTCTCTCTTTTATTCATTGGATAACTTTGTTGGTTTTATAAATGAATTGTCTCCTGTTGCCGATGTGTCTCGTTTTTATAAATTGAACAAATGGAAAGCCGAGACTCAATGTTCCCGGCTTATGGATTTTATAAAAAGTTTGTAATAATCAGTGTCTTTGTTTTATGCCGTTGGGGGTTTCTATGATGCCTGTGCGGCGTGTGTTACGGCGTATGGCTCTGTTTTTATCCATTGACTCTTTTGTCTTGTATGGGCGTTTGTGGTCGAGGTGCAGTGCTATTGCCGAGTAGCATATTTGTTTCGACTTTATTCCTAAGTTGAAGAGACGTTCGCCAAATTCGCGGTCCTGACCTCCATATTGCATTTCTTCGTTGTAACCGTTTATTTGTTGCATATCCGAGAGCCATCCTGATGCGTTGCAACCGTTCCATGTGGCTGCACGCGGGGTTATGCGGTTCATTATTTTTGTGAATATACGGTTTTTTATAAGTTTACTGCATTTGAAACTCATTTTCATTTGCTGTTTTTTGAGCCATCCAAGCTCAAATGCTCGACCGCTTGCAACATCCTCTTGTGTGAGGGCTTTGCTTATGTCCATAGGCAGTTTGAAATAGCCTCCTGAAAGAAAATATCCTTCTTGGGCGTATGTTTCGTGGGTGGCGATAAAGTCTTTGCGGGGTATGCAATCTTGGTCGGTGAATATGAGATATTCGCTCTTGGCGGCAATGAGTGCTTTATTGAGTATGCGGGATTTTTGAAAGCCGTTGTCCTCGTGCCACACATGTTTTATGGGCAGTTTGTTGCGGAAACTGTCTATTAGTTTGCGTGTGTCGTCGCGCGAGCCGTCGTCGGCGATGATTATTTCGTCGGCGGGACGTGTCTGGTAAAGGTACCCCCAAAGGGTTTTTTCTAACCACGTGGGGTTGTTGTATGTGGATATTACTACTCCTATTGTTCGGGGCTTTCTCATATTCTTGTATGTTTGTCTTTGCAAAATTAATTAAATTTATCGGATTGTGGTATGAAGCTGTTTGAATTTTATTGTAAAAGTTTTCTATATTCACGGCTTTG
>CAZXIQ010000342.1:0-1624 GCA_964640785.1 uncultured Bacteroidaceae bacterium
ATTCGACCCCCTTGCCGACCGAGTATTCTTCATAGAACTGAGCAAAATAAAATACGGAGAACATCTTGACGCGGCACAATGCACAAAAAGCATAGGCGACGCACCCGTACAAACACTCGACTTTGAAGAGATAATGAAGAAGAACAACCCCATAGTAAGCTCGGACATTGACGACTTCGACGACGACTTCTATGGCAGCGACGGCTACAACGACGACGACCTCGACCCCGACGGATTCGACATAGAAAATATAGCAGACCCAAGTTCATACGGATACTAACACCACCCTCGATGAACAATTTAATTGTCATTATAGGCGCCACAGCAGTCGGCAAGACTAAGACCAGCTTAGCTCTTGCCGACCACTTTAATTGCCCCATCATTTCGGCCGACTCGCGACAAATGTACAAAGGCTTGGAAATAGGCACAGCAATGCCCACAAAAGAAGAGCTCAACAGACACAAGCACTACTTTGTGGCTCATCTTGACCCCGACGACTATTACAGTGCAGCACGCTACGAACAAGAGGTGATGACACTGCTCGAAAAAGAGTTTCCCCACCACCCTACAATGCTCCTCAGCGGCGGTTCCATGCTCTACATAGACTCAGTATGCAACGGCATCGACGACATACCCACCGTAGACGAAGAGACACGCAATTTCGTCAAAGAGAAATACGCCCAAGAGGGGCTCGAACAATTATGTAGCCAGCTACGATTGCTCGACCCCGAATACTACAACGAAGTAGACCGCAAAAACCCCAAGCGTGTGATGCACGCATTGGAAATATGCTACATGACAGGCCGCACATACACCTCGTACCGCACACGCAACCACGCAAAAAACAGCCGACCCTTCAACATAATAAAAATAGGCCTTCGTCGCGAACGCGAAGAGCTGTACCAACGCATAAACGACCGTGTGGAACAGATGATGAAAGACGGCCTGCTGCAAGAAGCCCGCACATTCTACCCCATGCGCGAAAAAAATTCCCTCAACACAGTAGGTTACAAAGAACTGTTTAAATATTTCGACGGAGAATGGGAACTACCCTTTGCCATAGAAAAAATAAAACAAAACACACGAATATACTCGCGCAAACAGACAACATGGTACCGTCGCGACGAAGAGATAACATGGTTCCACCCCGACGACACCGATAAAATAATTGAGCACGTAGAAAATATCATTAAAAAGCAAAAACAATAGAGACTGTAATGCCTGCTTATATATATACTATCACTGCCAATTTCTATTGGCAGTGTCCCCAAAAAAGGTTTTATCGGACACCACTATTTTCAAATATTAAATGCAAAACTTAGAATAGGAATTAATGTATTCCATTATTTTCTCAACAGCCTTGGGGCGCATATCCATTGTAAAGCTATCGTTTTTCACAACCGAACTGCACACCTTAAAAACTATACAATAATCATCTGCCATAACCTTTTGAGCATAGATTAGGGCGTTAATAATATTAACAGTAAAGCTATTCTTCATCTTTAAACGAGCATTTTCAGCAATAACAACAGCTTCATCAACATCATGATAATTATCCATTGCTTTTATATAAGTAAGCATCCGATAAAGTACACTAAGAACAATGGCTACCACTCATTCGTTA
>CAZXIQ010000343.1:0-1610 GCA_964640785.1 uncultured Bacteroidaceae bacterium
TTGAAACAGTTGTTGCAAAGCATAAAACCGAAAAATTTCGGAATAATTGTTCGCACGGTAGCCGAAGGCAAACGCGTGGCAGAACTTGACAACGAACTGCGCACACTTGTTGCAGCATGGGAAGCTATGGTAAACAAGACACAAAAAGCGACCAAGCCCCCTACCCTCGTTCACGAAGAATCGAACCGCACAACAGCGCTACTACGCGACCTTTTCAACCCATCCTACGAAAATATATACGTAAACGACGAGAATACCTACAACGAAATTCTCAATTACGTATCACTCATTGCACCCGAATACAAAAACATAGTAAAGCTATACAAAGGCGAACTGCCGATATTCGACAATTTCGGCATAACCAAGCAGATAAAATCGTCGTTTGGAAAAATTGTCTCGTACAAAGGAGGAGCATACCTTGTGATAGAACACACCGAGGCACTGCACGTTGTAGACGTAAACAGCGGTAATCGCTCGCGCAACAATGCAAGCACACAAGAAGAGAACGCCTTAGAGGTAAACTTGGGTGCAGCCAACGAACTTGCACGCCAACTGCGTCTGCGCGACATGGGCGGCATCATCGTTGTAGACTTTATAGACATGGACAAGTCCGAGAATCGTCAGGCACTTTACGAACGCATGGTACAGAACATGGAGAGCGACCGTGCCAAACACAATATTCTGCCATTGAGCAAGTTCGGACTTATGCAGATTACACGTCAGAGAGTACGTCCTGCAATAGACATGCCGGTAGAAGAGGTGTGCCCCGCATGTTTCGGAAAAGGAAAGGTGCGTTCATCGATTCTCTTCACAGATACTCTGGAAAGTAAAATTGATACATTGGTAAACACCATCGGGATAAAGAAATTCAAGTTGCACATACACCCCTACGTAGCTGCCTACATAAAGGACAAGGGTGTTATCTCCATTTACAGGAAATGGCAATTAAAATATGGTTTCGGCCTAAGAATAATCCCCGACCAGAATCTTGCATTCCTCGAATATCATTTTTACGATGCAGACGGCAAGGAAATTGATATGAAAGAAGAGACAGAAATGAAATAAATGGTCCGACTACATTCTTTAATCTTCTCCGCAATAAACAGCGGATACAAAAAAAATATCGGAGTATCACAAATGAAGTGATGCTCCGATATTTTTCTATTCCGAAAAAATTAGATACCCATAGACTTTTTCATTGCCTCTATTACCTTGTCGGCCTCGGCCAATGCCTGTGCATACTCGCTACGGTCATTGAGCTTGCCTTTAGCCTCCATATAGAATTTAATCTTAGGCTCTGTTCCCGAAGGACGAACTGAAACTTTGTGTCCCGATGCTGTGAAATATTGCAGAACATTGGATGTTTCGGGCATGTCAAGGTCGGTAACATTGCCATTCTCGTCGGTCATCTTCAAGGCTTTGAAGTCTTTATAAGCAACCACAGTCTCTCCTGCCATTGTCTTTAGAGGATTGGCGCGGAAGTTTTCCATCATCTGGCGAATTTCGTCGGCACCGCTCTTTCCGGGCTTAACAACATTTACATTAATCTCTTTCGAGAAGCAATACTCCATATAAATATCGAGCAACATTTCGTAGAGAGTCTTTCCGTT
>CAZXIQ010000344.1:0-1610 GCA_964640785.1 uncultured Bacteroidaceae bacterium
AAAACTTTTTTGAAAATAATCATCAGTAGTATGAAAAAAATCTATGAAAAAACTCTTAACGTTTCTTTTAATTACAGCTTTCACAAGCACACTGACAGTGAAAGCCCAACGTGCCGACTACAATGTCATTCCACTACCCAAAGAGGTAAAGGCCGACTCTGTGCAAATGTTTACCCTGCGTTCAGGAATGGGGGTATCTTTTGACGCCACCGACCCCGAAATATACCGAAACGCACAGTTTCTGTGTGAATGGGTAAAAGAAATGACAGGAATAAATCTGAAGCTGACACCCGGCGACAAAAAAGCAGCCATACGCATGAGTTTGGATTTTCCAACCGAAAAAGGGGAAAAAGAGGCTGAACTGACCGAACAACAGAAAGAGGCATATATAATAAAAGTAGACAAAAAGGGTGTAACAATAAAAGCACGCAAACATGTGGGACTGTTCCGCGCCGCACAGACACTGCGCAAGGCATTGCCGGTGATAAAGGAAAAAGCCGAAAAAGTGGAACTTCCATTTGCCGAAGTTTGCGACGAACCAAGATTCGAATATCGCGGAGTGTTGCTCGACTGCGGACGACACTACTTTACAGTGGAATTCATCAAGAAATTCTTAGATGTGATGGCACTACACGGAAGCAACCAGTTCCATTGGCATCTTACCGAGGACCAAGGATGGCGTTTCGAAGTAAAAGCCTACCCCGGGCTTGCACCTAAAGGCAGTGTACGTGCCGAAACAGTAATCGGACCGGGAAATTCGGGAGTATACGACGGAGTACCATACGGAGGCTATTACACACAAGAAGAGTGCCGCGAGGTTGTGCGCTACGCTGCCGAACGTTACATAAATGTAGTACCCGAAATTGACCTGCCGGGACACATGCAGAGTGCGTTACACGTTTTTCCCAATTTAGGCTGTACGGGAGGCCCCTACCCTGTAAGAACATATTGGGGAGTCAGCCGCGAGGTGTTGTGCGGCGGTAACCCCGAGACGCTTACATTCCTTAAAACCGTATTAGGAGAGTTGTGCGACGTATTTCCATCGAAGTACATACACATTGGCGGTGACGAATGCCCCAAAGACCATTGGAAAAAGTGCAAAAAATGTCAAGCCAAAATAAAAGAATTAGGGCTTAAAAGCACCGACAAACACTCGGCCGAGAACCAACTGCAAAGTTACATCAACCGCGAAGTGGAAGCATTCATCAAAGAGCGCGGAAGAGACATTATCGGCTGGGACGAAATTCTCGAAGGCGGCCTGTCGGGAACATCAATCATTATGTCGTGGCGAGGTACAAAGGGCGGAATTTCTGCTGCACGTTAGGGACACAGAGTGATAATGAGCCCCAATGTATACTCCTACATCGACCACCCGCAATTAAAAGACTTGGGCAAGCAGCCCCGTACCACAGACAGCTACATTGTGTCGGCAAGCAAAATATACTCATTCGAGCCATTGATACCCGACAGTCTGACACCTGAGCAGCAGAAACTCATACTCGGCCCCCAAGCAAACTTGTGGACAGAGCATATAGCCTACCCGCAGCACGCATTCTATCAGCTTTTGCCCCGCTTGGGTGCAACTTGCGAAGTGCAGTGGTGTCTGCCCG
>CAZXIQ010000345.1:0-1605 GCA_964640785.1 uncultured Bacteroidaceae bacterium
ATATTCTTTTGGAGGCATACAATATGGGTATTATGCGTGTAGGTTGCAAGATGGATGGCACTACTCGCAGTACCATTCGTTTGGGGCACAAACTTGGCATGATTGTATCTCTCTGGCCGGGTAGTAACAAGGAGGATTTCTTTTTAGGAGCTGCTTTGGGTTGCGATGCTATTTGTTGCGATCGCTTTTTCGAGGTTGCCGAGTGGGTTGAGAAAAATCTTCCATTCATAAAGTTCAAAGGTTATGAGAAACCCAAGAAATAATATTGGTGTAGCTTAAAAAGTAATGATGCAAAGGTGATACTTTTGCATCATTACTTTTATTTATATGTATTTGCACTTAAAGCGTTGTTTAATTATAACTTGCCGAAATTTCGAGAAAGTCCTCAATGCGCAGCAGACGATTATATTTTGCGATACGTTCGCTACGGCTCATGGAGCCTGTCTTTATCTGTCCGGCATTAACGGCTACTGCAAGTTCGGCAATGGTGGTGTCTTCTGTCTCGCCCGAACGGTGGCTTATTATGGTGGCGTAACCGTTCTTTTTGGCAAGTTCTATGGTGTCGAGGGTCTCGGTGAGTGTGCCTATTTGGTTGGGTTTTATGAGTATCGCATTTGCGCATCCTTCACTTATGCCTCGCTTAAGAAAGTTGCGATTCGTGACGAAAAGGTCGTCGCCAACAAGCTGGCAGCGTGTGCCCAGCCGTTTTGTGAGTTGTGCCCATCCGTGCCAGTCGTCCTCGGACATGCCATCTTCGATGGAGTCTATGGGGTAGTTGTTTATCAGTTGTTCGAGGTAATCGACCTGCTCGCCGCATGTGCGACGTGTACCTGAGTGATCGAATTTTGAGTAGTTGTATACTCCGTCCGTGTAGAACTCTGATGAGGCGCAGTCGAGGGCTATACTTATGTCGCGTCCCGGGGTGTAGCCGGCCTCTTCTATTGCGCTGACAATGGTGGTAAGGGTGTCTTCGATACTTTTAAAGTCGGGTGCAAAGCCTCCTTCGTCGCCGACGGCTGTGCTTAGTCCGCGTGCTTTTATCAGTTGTTTGAGCTCGTGAAAGACTTCGGCTCCCATGCGCACTGCTTCGTGAAAATCGCTTGCACCAATGGGGCGTATCATGAATTCTTGAAAAGCGATGGGGGCGCTCGAGTGTGAGCCTCCATTTACGATGTTCATCATGGGTATGGGCATCACATGAGCGTTTACACCACCAATATAACGAAAGAGCGGGAGACGCAACATGTTTGCTGCTGCGTGGGCGATGGCAAGTGAAACGCCCAATATTGCATTTGCACCGATGTTGCTTTTATTGCTTGTCCCGTCCAATGCGAGCATTTTTTCATCGATTTTACGCTGGTTAAGCACCGGCTCGCCGACAAGCATGGGCGCAATGCGATTGTTGATATTTTCAACAGCTTTAAGTACGCCTTTCCCATGAAAGCGCGACGTCTCTTTGTCGCGAAGTTCAACCGCCTCGTTTGTTCCGGTTGATGCTCCTGATGGTACAGATGCTATTCCTCGCGTTCCGTCGCGGAGTATTACTTCTACCTCTACTGTGGGGTTTCCACGGGAATCTATTATCTCCCGCCCTATGATTTTTTC
>CAZXIQ010000346.1:0-1589 GCA_964640785.1 uncultured Bacteroidaceae bacterium
GGCTATCCTCTTTGAGAGTGGTATTATAAAACGTAGAGGTACAGTAGAAGCAAAAAATACCGTAAGCGATTATTTTCCTGTTGAGCAAGAGTATGGCTACTCTGTATTCTCCACAGTATTTCAGGTAGAGCAAAACAATAAAAAGCTCAACCTTATCGACTGTCCCGGAGCCGACGATTTTGCGGGTAGCGCAGTTTCGGCCATGACCGTTGCCGACCTTGCAATGATGGTCATCAACGGACAATATGGTGTCGAAGTAGGTACACAGAACTGTTTCCGTTATATAAAGAAGATGAACAAACCTATGATGTTTGTAGTCAATCAGGTAGACCATGAAAAATGCGACTACGACACAGTGATTGACCAACTGCAAACAATCTATGGCCCCAAAGTATGCCCCGTACAGTATCCAGTAAAAGCAGGTCCGGGTTTCAACTCAATCATCGACGTGCTTTTGATGAAGAAACTTACATGGGGTGCCGAGGGTGAGGCTCCCATTGTAGAGGATATTCCCGTTGCCGAGCTTGACAAGGCTATCGACCTTCACATGAAACTTGTTGAAATGGCGGCCGAGAACAAAGAAGAGCTGATGGATAAATATTTTGAATCTTCCGACCTCGACAAAGACGATATTCGCATGGGCGCTCGCATAGGTCTCTCTACCGGTAGCGTATACCCCGTGCTCTGCGTTTCGGCAGCAACAAACGTTGCAGTGGGTCGTCTGCTCGAATTCCTCTCAAACGTAGCACCCGAGGTTGATGACATGCCCCAGCCTGTTAATTCCGATGGCGAGGTTGTGCCTTACAACAGCGATGCTCCCACCTCAATCTTCTTCTTCAAGACCTCTGTCGAGCCCCACATTGGTGAGGTAAACTATTTCAAGGTGATGAGCGGAACCCTTAAGGCCGGTGCCGACCTTGTAAATATCGACCGTGGTTCAAAAGAGCGCATTTCGCAGATATTCTGCTGTGCAGGTGCCAACCGCGTAGCTGTGGATGAGCTTAAGGCCGGTGACCTTGGATGTACAGTTAAGTTGAAAGATATAAAGATAGGTAACACCCTTAACGACAAAGATGCGAACAACAGTTTCTCACTTGTAAAATATCCCGCGTCGAAATATTCGCGTGCTATCAAGCCACAAAAAGAGTCAGACATGGAGAAACTCATGCAGGTACTCAATCGCATGCACGAAGAGGACCCCACGTGGGTTGTTGTTCAGTCAAAAGAGCTTCGTCAGACACTTGTTTACGGTCAGGGCGAGTTCCACTTGCGTACATTGCAGTGGCGTCTTGTGAACGTAGAGAAGATGCTCGTTAAATACGAAGAACCCAAGATTCCTTATCGCGAGACAATTACCAAGGCTGCGCGTGCCGACTATCGTCACAAGAAACAGTCGGGTGGTGCCGGACAATTTGGCGAGGTACACATGATAGTAGAGCCTTACGAAGAGGGTAAGCCCATGCCCGAGGTTTATCGTTTCAACGGACAGGAGTTCAAGATTACTCCTCGCGGTACAGAAGAGATTAAACTCGAATGGGGCGGCAAACTTGTCTTTGTGAACAGCGTTGTCGGCGGTGCAATCGACGCAC
>CAZXIQ010000347.1:0-1588 GCA_964640785.1 uncultured Bacteroidaceae bacterium
GTTCTTTCGGAGGCTCTCCGACACATCCACAAGCAACATTACAGTAAGTTCGCGCTCCTCTTCATAAACCTTAACAAAAGGTTTATGGAAACGCGCTGTTACGTTCCAATCAATGTCACGAACATCGTCACCATACTGATATTCACGTACCTCGCTGAAAGACATACCCCTGCCTTTAAATGCAGAATGGTACTGTCCCGCAAAAATATTGTGGGAGAGTCCGCGTGTCTTTATCTCAATCTTGCGAACCTTTTTTATAAGTTCACTCGTCTCCATATAATAAAAATTTACCGACGATTAAGGTACCCCGACACTGTTAAGTATCTTACTTACAATTTCGTCGGCAGTCATGTTGTTAGCCTCTGCCTCGTAGCTGAGACCTATGCGATGACGCAGAACATCATGTGCAACGGCGCGAACATCCTCGGGAATGACATATCCGCGACGTTTGATGAATGCATATGCGCGTGCGGCCAATGCAAGGTTTATCGAAGCACGTGGCGACGCACCAAAAGAGATGTAATCTTTCATTTCACGCATATTATACTTATCGGGGTAACGGGTAGCAAAGACAATATCAGCAATATATTGCTCTATTTTTTCGTCAATATACACCTGACGCACCACCTTACGAGCCTCTATAATCTCTTCGGGCTTAAGTATTGCCTTCACTGTAATCTTTTCGCCGGTTATATTCTGACGGATAATTCTTTTCTCCTCTGAAATATCGGGGTAACCAATGATGACCTTAAGCATGAAACGGTCCACCTGTGCCTCGGGCAACGGGTAGGTACCCTCTTGTTCGATAGGGTTCTGTGTAGCAAGTACCAAAAAAGGTTGCGGCAGTTGGAATGTATCTTTACCAATAGTAACCTGTCGCTCCTGCATAGCCTCGAGCAAGGCACTTTGCACCTTTGCCGGAGCACGGTTAATTTCATCTGCAAGAACAAAATTGGCAAATACAGGACCTTTGTTCGACTTAAAAGTCTCCTCTTTTTGGCTATACACCATAGTACCGATAACATCGGCAGGCAAAAGGTCGGGGGTGAACTGTATGCGGCTGAAGTCGCCATCCACAAGGCTTGCAAGTGTTTTTATAGCAAGCGTCTTTGCCAAGCCCGGAACACCTTCGAGCAACACATGTCCATCGGCCAACAGGCCTATAAGGAGCGACTCAACCAAATGCTTCTGACCGACAATAACCTGATTCATGCCTGTCTGCAAATTTGTAACAAAGCCACTCTGTCTTTCAATCATTTCGTTCAATTCACGAATGTCGATAGTTCCATTCATAATATATTTGCTTTACAATTTTAATCTAAAATACTGTTAGTAAAAAAACGGTCTCAAAAATAAGCTATTCTGTTAAAATTTGATGTTAAAATTCTTAAAAGTGACTTAAGCACTGTTGATATTAATAATTTTTCATAACCTCAGTCACAATTTCTATTTTTTTGGTATTAATCGGGGAATCTTCAACATCATATCACACGCCAAGTCATTTGGACGAAGCATATTGTTATATTTCACAATATACGGCCACAACCTTTTATCGCCATAATACTTTTGTGATATTCTTATTAGTGTC
>CAZXIQ010000348.1:0-1574 GCA_964640785.1 uncultured Bacteroidaceae bacterium
GACCTAAGAACATAAACGTGCCGAGGGGCTTGTTGGGGTTCTGCAATCCCACACGGCTGCGCAATATTGCTTTGGTAAGTTTGTCAATAGCTGCATCCTGTGCGACGACTTTACTTGTAAGTTCGGCCTTCATTGTCCTTAGACGTGCCCACTCATCCTGTTGCATGCGTTGTACCGGAACACCGGAAATCATTGAAACGACTTCGGCAACCTTTTGATCGTCCACTGTTTGACGTTCGCTGCGTATGCTCTTTTCCCATTCATCTTTCATCTCTTGCAGACGCTCTTCCATCTTTTTCTCATAGTCGCGATAATTGGCTGCACGTTCAAAGTCCTGACATTTTACAGCTTCGTGTTTTTCGTTTCGGGCAACTTCTACCAATTTTTCCTGCTCTTCTATTTCGCGAGGCACGGAAATATTGCTCATGTGCATGCGCGCACCTACCTCGTCCATTGCATCAATGGCCTTATCGGGGAAACATCTGTCGGTAATGTACCTGTCTGTCAAAGTGACACACGCTTTCAGAGCCTCGTCGGTGTATGTTACATTATGGTGATTTTCGTATCTGTCCTTTATATTAACAAGAATATGATAAGTATCATCGGCTGATGTAGGCTCAACTATTACCTTTTGGAAACGACGTTCGAGTGCGCCATCTTTTTCAATACTCTTGCGATATTCATCAAGAGTGGTGGCACCTATACACTGTAATTGTCCGCGAGCAAGGGCTGGCTTAAGAATGTTTGCCGCATCCATGGAACCGGGCGAGGAGCCTGCACCCACAATGGTGTGCATCTCATCGATGAAAAGAATGATATTGGGGTTCTTTTCAAGTTCATTTAGTATGGCACGCAAGCGTTCTTCGAATTGTCCGCGATATTTTGTTCCTGCAACGACGGCTGTCATGTCAAGAGAGACTACACGCTTGTCGAACAGCACACGCGAAACTTTACGTTGCACAATGCGCTGGGCAAGACCCTCGACAATAGCCGACTTTCCTACGCCGGGCTCACCTATAAGCACAGGATTGTTCTTTTTTCTTCTGCTCAAAATCTGCGAAATACGCTCAATCTCTTTTTCACGTCCAACAACAGGGTCAAGCAGCCCGTCTCGAGCGGCCTGTGTCATGTCAAAGCCAAAATTATCGAGAACTGGAGTGTCATTCGACGAACGTTTCTGCTGGGTGTCCGAGGCTGTTTGGCGTGAGCCCGAAAAGCCACCGCGCCCGTTTGATTGAAAATTGTCATCATCTTCATCATCCTCTTCTGTAAATCCAAAGCCATCGCGCACATCGGGCTTAATATGCAAGGCCTCGCGAACATCAGAATAGGTAACATCGTTCTTTGCAAGAATAGCTGCTGCATTATTGTTTTTCTCCTTCAAAATAGCAAGCAGAAGATGCTCTGTATCAACTAAATTACTTTTTAACATACGTGCTTCAAGTATACAAAAACGTAAAACTTTCGATGCATCCTCGTCAAGAATAACATCGGAGGTATTTTCTACCTCTTCTTCGTTCGAAAAAGGGAAAAAACTCTCAATATCTTCCTTTAATTTAACAAGGTCTACGGAC
>CAZXIQ010000349.1:0-1556 GCA_964640785.1 uncultured Bacteroidaceae bacterium
ACCCATCACAATTACTTTGTTGCCCTTCTCGGGAGCACCTTTCAGACAGTCGCGACGTGTACCGTAGCCCACACCTCCGGCAAGCATGATTACTTTGTCGTAACCGTATGTCTCTTCATTCTCTTTATGCTCGAATGTAAGCACCGAACCACAGATAAGCGGCTGACCGAACTTGTTACCGAAGTCCGATGCACCATTTGATGCTTTTATAAGTATCTGCTCAGGTGTCTGGTACAACCATTTGCGCACGGGGAGCATATCCTCCCACTTGCGGTCGTTGTAGGTGCGGGGGTAAGATGTCATGTAAACTGCTGTTCCGGCAATGGGCCACGAGCCTTTACCTCCACCCATACGGTCGCGAATCTCACCACCCGTACCGGTACTTGCACCGTTGAAAGGCTCTACGGTTGTGGGGAAGTTGTGAGTTTCGGCCTTGAGAGAAATTACTGTTTCAATATCTTTTATCACAAAATAATCGGGAATAGAGTGGTCGGCAGGAGCAAATTGCTCTACAACAGGGCCTTGCGCAAAGGCTACATTGTCTTTGTAAGCCGAAATTATCTTGTTGGGATTCTCTTGTGTGGTGCGTTTAATCATCTGGAAAAGCGACGAGGGCATTTCTTCGCCGTCGATGATAAATGTTCCACCGAAAATTTTGTGACGGCAGTGCTCTGAATTAATCTGTGCAAAACCAAACACCTCGGAGTCGGTAAGTTTGCGTCCAAGTTCACCCTCGACCTTGTGAAGATACTCTATCTCTTCGGCCGAAAGAGCGAGACCCTCTTGCTCGTTGTAACTGTCAAGGTCGTCGATAAACTCTATCGGTTTTGGAGCAATGTCCACTGTAAAGACATTTTGGTCGAGCCCTTTATAGAGACGTTGCAACATAGGGTCGTATTCGGCATTTTCGTCGGCAACGGCAAAATACTCCTCGATGCGCTGCACGCCATCGATTCCCATATTCTGGGTAATCTCAACAGCATTTGTACTCCAAGGGGTTATCATTTCGCGACGAGGGCCTACAAAGTACCCCTCGACACTCCGTCCATCGACGGGAGTGGCTCCGCTGTACAACCAACACAATTTTTCAATATCTTCTTTTGTTAAAATATTTTCCGTAGCGGTGGCTATAATTCCGCGTTCGGAGGTTGTGAAAAAGTAAACCATTTTTCGTTTATCTTAGATTATAAATATTCTTAATCATCGCAAATAACGCAAACGTGTGAATGAGAATTTATTTTCATTCGTAACGGAGCGTAATTTTTGTTCGTAAACTTTAGTTTGCAAATATAATCAGAAAAAACGAAACTTCATTATGCAAAAGAGATAGAATTGTGCCACGAAGCGACAAGTTATTTAAATTTGCAATAATAGGAGGAGTTCTTATTTTAAGATCAACATCAGTTCGATATAAAATTGTGTAGTTATTATGGTGCTTGATGGTTCTTTTTCTTTTAGTTTATTTTACCCTTATAAGCAGTTGCTATTTGAACGGTTGTCGTTTTTTATTATGTACTTTTTGTGCCGACAAAAAGTACCAAAAAGCTCTGCGCATG
>CAZXIQ010000350.1:0-1552 GCA_964640785.1 uncultured Bacteroidaceae bacterium
GAATCAGCCCTTATTTTTTTGTTCCTTCAAAAAAGTTTTATCGGACAGTAATGAATTTTAAATGTTTTTTCAGTATGGTGATTGAGGGTTCTTTTTCTTTTAGTTTATTTTACCCTTATAAGGTTGCTATTTGAACGGTTGTCGTTTTTTTATTATGTACTTTGTGCCGACAAAAAGTACCAAAAAGCTTAATGCGCACCAACCAAGCAATGAACTTCTCAATGAAAAACGATTAGTTTTTTACGGTGCCGGAAGTTTCTAAAAGTTACTCTTGCTTAGCATTTTCATTGAGAGGCTCATTGCAAAAGGTTACTTTAAAAAACACAGCGCTGTCATATTTACAAGCACACACGGATGCAAATAACTCCCCCGCTTGGCTAAGCGGGGGTGGCCTTTAGCCCGGGGGCGTCGAGAATTCACTATTTTTTCAAACTCCCTCCGAAAAACTAAAGTTTTTCTCGTCACTTTAATTTTTGAGGGACAGTTTTTGTTTGCTTTGCAGTCGATGATTAAGGGTAAAAACTGCCGTTGAATACAAAAGTAAACTGCACTTAAGGTAATATTTACCTCAACCACCATAATGAATATGCAGTAATATATTGAACCGACGTTATTTTAAAATAATTTTTCCGTTTACAATGCTTATTATCTCTTCGTCGGCAAGGTTGCGCATGATGGTGTTTAGGGTTTGCCGGGGCAAGAGTAATTTTTCCAATTCTTCGATGGAGTGTGGTGCGTGGTCCGAGAGCATCTGTATGATTCTCTCCTTTTCACCCTTGTAATCTGCTCCTCCTTTTTTCTCTCTTTTTCTTTGTATGCAGATGTCGCAAGTCTCACATTCGGGCGGCTCTTTTTCTCCGAAATATGTGAGCAGAATTTTGCTCCGGCATTTCTCGTTGCTTTGTGCGTAGTGTATGACCGAGGATATTCTATTTTCGAAACTTTCTTTCAGGTCGTCGTAGACCTCTTTTTCGAATCTTAATTCTTCGGGCAGCACTCTTTGTCGCGTGAATGTTATAAGCGGTGTCTTTTTCGATGGTTTATAGCTTATTATGCGCTTTTGTGACAGACTTACGAGTATTTCGTATATTCTGTGTCGCGATATTCCTGTTATTTTGTTCAGTAGACGTTCGTCTATGTATACCTGCTCGCTGAATACTCCGCAGTAGTTGCGCAGGATGGATGTTATAAGTTCTTCTGTGTCGGGGGTCCCTTCTTTAAGGCGGTAAAGTTCGTCGCGTTCTATGATGAATTGTATGCTCGACGAATATTCCATTTCTTCGACATATTCAAGGTAGCCCATGCGTGTGAGTATGCGTAGCGCACTGTCTGTTTGCAATGTCTGAAACTTGTATATGCGACAAAATTCCGGCAACGAAAATTCAAATGTGCAGTTTAGTCCGTCGCCCAAGGCCATTTTGTAGTAGTAGCAGATGTGTTCGTATATTGAGCGTATGTACTCCTTGTCGGGGTAGTTGTCTGATATTCGTTTTTTTAGCACGCGATTGTCGGCGCTGTTGTAGAGTGTAACTGCATAGGCGCGCTTGCCGTC
>CAZXIQ010000351.1:0-1515 GCA_964640785.1 uncultured Bacteroidaceae bacterium
GGAGGTGCGCACCCTTGCCGAGTGGGTGCTTAAGCCGGCTATTCTCGCTACGGGCGGTGTTTCGCAAGTTACCATCATTGGCGGTGACTTTAAACAGTATCAGGTACTTGCCGATGTGAACAGGATGGCGCTATACGACGTATCGATGTCCGAACTTGAGACAGCTGTTGCCTCCATGAGTAACAACACTGCAGGAGGTGTGGTGCGCGAGTATGGCAACGAGTATGCTCTGCGCGGAATGGGGCGTTCCAACGATATTGACGAACTTGGACGCACGCTTGTGAAGATGTATAATGGGCGTCCGGTGATAGTAGCCGATGTTGCCGATGTGTGTATAGCTGGTGCTGTCAGAATGGGTTACGCCTCGCAGAATGCTACCCCCTCGGTAATACTCTCAATATCCAAGCAACCGGGAATAAACACGCTGAATGTTACCGGGAATATTGAGCGCAATCTGCAAAGTGTTGTAAAATCTTTACCCGCCGACGTCAAAGTCGATACAAAAATTTTCCGTCAGGCCGATTATATACACTCCTCGGTAAACAATGTCGGCAGGGCATTGATTGAGGGTGCCGTTTGTGTTATTCTGGTGCTTTTCCTCTTCTTGATGAGTCTGCGCACGACAATAATCTCCATTGTGGCAATTCCTCTGTCGCTCTTCGGCACGGTAATAGTACTCTATCTGTCGGGCATGGATATAAATACAATGACTCTTGGCGGAATGTGCATAGCCATAGGTTCGTTGGTAGACGATGCTATTATAGATGTTGAAAATGTCTATAAGCGTCTGCGCGAGAATCATGCGCTTCCGCGCGAGCAGCGTCAATCGTCGTTGCGTATTGTTTTTGAGGCATCTTCGGAAATACGCTCTTCTATCATTCACGCAACGTTAATAATCATTGTAACCTTTATGCCACTTTTCTTTCTGAGCGGCCTCGAAGGGCGTATGCTCAAGCCATTGGGCATTGCCTACATAATATCTTTGCTTATGTCTTTGCTTGTGGCAATGACTGTTACTCCGCTCATGTGTATGTGGTTGTTGTCGGACGATAAGTATCTGCAACGTCAGGAACGTAAAAATTGGGTTGAGAAGTGGTTGCTCGTAAAATACTCTGCGTCGCTTGGCAGAGCATTCAAACATTCAAAGGCAATTACCTTCTCTGTCGTAGCCTTGTTTGTCGTTTCGTTAGTGCTGTTTGCCTTTATGGGACGTAGTTTCCTGCCCGAATTTAACGAGAATGCCCTCACTATATCTGCCGTGTCGCGTCCCGGCGTCTCACTCGAAGAGTCCAACCGCATAGGCTCTTTGATAGAGAGGGAACTTTTACAAATTCCCGAGGTTACAAGCACGGCACGTCGCACAGGTCGTGGCGAGCTTGATGAACATTCGCAAACCTCCAACGGTGCCGAAATTGATGTTAATTTTGAACTCTCGGGTCGTTCCAAGGGCGAGTTTCTGCACGAGGTGCGCAGTTGCCTTGCCTCTATTCCCGGTGTTGTAACCTCTGTCGGACA